>JBJMNA010000191.1:0-7574 GCA_045804485.1 Chloroflexota bacterium | reverse complement strand
TTGCCAACGGTGACGCGCGTCAGCGACAGCCTGTCGGCCCGCGGATGTCGTTCGACCGAGAGGAGCTCCCCGATGACGACGTTGCGCCAGTCCTCTCCCCACCGCTGGATGCCCTTGACCTCCATGCCGAGCAGCGTCAGCCGTTCGGCGATCTGCTCGGGGGTCAGGTCGACGTCGACGAACTCGCGCAGCCAGGACAGCGGCGCCTTCACCGGAACTGCTCGAGGAAGCGCAGATCGTTCTCGAAGAACAGGCGTAGGTCGGTGATGCCGTGCTTGAGCATCTTGATCCGCTCGGGCCCCATGCCGAACGCGAACCCCTGGTAGCGCTCGGGGTCGAGGCCGCCGTACTGGAGCACGACGGGGTGGATCATCCCCGCTCCGAGGATCGTCATCCAGCCGCTCCGCCCGCAGGCCGGGCAGCCGGTGCCGCCGCAGACGAGGCATTCCACGTCGAACGCGACCGACGGCTCCGTGAACGGGTAGTAGCCCGGTCGGAAGCGCGTCTTCTTGTCGGCGCCGTACATCGCCTTCGCGAACTGGTCGAGCAGACCCTTCAGGTCACCCATCGTGGTCCCCTCGTCGACCATGATCCCCTCGACCTGGAAGAACTCCGAGGCGTGGGACGCGTCGATGGCCTCGTAGCGGTAGCACCGCCCCGGGAGGAGCGCGCGGATCGGCGGCTCGAACGTGCGCATGACATGGATCTGGCCGGGTGACGTATGCGTCCGGAGCAGGTGTCCCTCGACGTCGACGTACAGCGTGTCCCAGAGGTCCCGGGCGGGATGATCGGGCGGGATGTTCAGCATCTGGAAGTTGGTGAGGTCGTCCTCGATCTCGGGGCTCTCGTGAACGACGAACCCGAACCGCCCGAAGATCTCGGCGATCTCGTCCATCGCGACGATGCTCGGGTGGAGCGTCCCGCGGCGGATCGGCCGGCCGGGCGTCGTGACGTCCTGGCTTTCCGCGACAAGTCGTTGCTGGAGGGCGGACCCACGCAGTTCCGTGCCGCGTTCCGTGAGCGCCGCCTCGATCGCGGTACGGACGGCGTTGGCGACGGCACCGACTCGCGGCCGGTCCTCGGGCGGCAGGCCGCCGATGCCGCGCAGGACGGACGTCAGCCGGCCCTTCTTGCCGAGAACGTCGACCTCGAGGGCGTCAAGGGCGGCGACATCCGCGCTGGACGCGATCGATGCGAGCGCGTCATCTCGCAGCGTCTCGAGGTCGCGGGTCAGCTCGGCGAGATCCACGTCCGTCCTTCCATCGTGGGCCTTCGAATCAGGAGCCCTCGAGCGTCATCGACGTCGAGGGCCTGGCGCGGGTGGCGGTCGACAGCGAGCCGACCGGTCTCAGACCGTCTTCGCGAGCTCCGCGATCTTGCCGAACGTGGCGGCGTCGCGGATGGCGAGGTCGGCCAGGATCTTCCGGTCGATCTCGACATCGGCCTTCTTGAGGCCGGCGATGAACTGGCCGTAGGTGATCCCGTTCTGGCGGGCGGCGGCGTTGATCCGGACGATCCACAGCTCGCGCATCTGGCGCTTGCGCTGCTTGCGGTCGCGGGTCGCGTACGCCATCGCGTGGAGCAGCGCCTCGCGGGCGGGCTTGACGAGGCGCGACTTCGTGCCCTTGCGGCCTTCGGCGTCCTGCATGAGGCGCTTGTGGCGCTTGTGGGACGTGACGCCCCGCTTGACTCGTGCCATGACTGAGTGCGCTCCTAGAGGTACGGCAGCAGGCGACGGACCTGCTTGGCATGCTCGGGCCCGATGACCGATTTGCCGGCGTAGCGGCGGGTCCGTCGGGACGACTTGATCTCGAGGTGGTGGCCGCTCCAGGCGTTGACGCGGATGACCTTGCCGCTGCCGGTCACGCCGATCCGCTTCTGGGCCGCCTTATGGCTCTTCATCTTGGGCACGGTCGCCTACTCTCCTGACGTCACCGGCTCGGGGGCCGGCGTGCTTTCGGTGCTCTTCTTCGCGGCTGCGACGGGGGCCGGAGCCGGTTCTGGCTTCGGTGCCGGTGCGGGTGCCGGTTCGGCTGGCGCCGGGGCCGGCTCCGCTGGCGCCGGGGCCGTTGTCGTTGTCGTTCCAGGTGCGGGCTGTGCCGCTGCCTCTGCCTCTGTCTCCGGAGCCGCCTCATCCCGTGGATGTGCCGCTTCGTGGACCTTTGGCTTGTGCAGCGAGGCCATCGTGATGTGCATCGACTTGCCTTCGAGGAGCGGCGTCCGCTCCGCGACCCCGTGCTCCTTGACCCGATCGACGAACCTCGCGAGGAGGGTCCGGCCGAGCTCCGGATGCGTCAGCTCCCGTCCGCGGAACCGGACGGTCACCTTGATGCGATCGCCTTCCTCGAGGAATTCGATCGCGCGATGCACTTTGGTGTCGAAGTCGCCGACCCCGATCTTCGGGGACAGACGGACCTCCTTGAAGGTCACCGAACGCTGCTTGCGCTTGGCTTCCTTCTCGCGCTTGGTCAGGTCGTACTTGTACTGGCCGAAGTCCAGGAACTTGACGACCGGAGGAGCCGCCATCGGTGCGACCTCGACGAGATCGAGGCCTCGTTCCTGCGCCATCTCGAGCGCCTTGGGCGTGGGCATGACCCCAAGCTGGGCACCCTCTTCATCAACTACCCGGACCTGTGGGATCCGGATCATCTGATTGACGCGCAGGTCTCGACTGATGGTTGGTCCCCTTCGTGATGACGGTTGCGTTCCTCACGGCGCGTGGACACGGTGACCCGGTCCCCGGCCGAAGCGGGAGGATAGCACAGGCCGTTTCGAGCCGACAATCGGAAGGGCTCGACGGAGCGATTCGCGGCCCTGTTCCCGGACGCTGCGGTTCTGTTGACGGCTCGCCTACGACTGCCAGTCTTAACGTAGCGGCATCGGACAGCCGAACGAGAGCCGCGACGCGCTCGTCATCCTCAGCTGAGCACGAGTCGAGCGTCGATCCTGTTTCGAACGTCCCGCTATCGACGCCGTACCGGTGGTTTTAAGACTCCCATTCATAACGGCGCGGCGAGCGGTCACACGGTCCGCGCGGTCGCCTCCTCTGCCAGCCGGTCCGCGAGCTCGTCCCACGCGACGGCCTCCTGCTGCTCCCCCCGGGCGGCGTTGCGTGCCCGCGGCGCGACGCTCCGTGCCTCGACCTCGCGATCGCCGAGGACCAGCATGTACGGCACCTTCTGCTCCTGCGCGATGCGGATCTTGTTCTGCATCCGGTTGTCCGATGTGTCCACTTCGACCCGCAGGCCGCGGGCGCGCAACACGTCCGCCAGCTCGCCGGCGGCATCGGAATGCCGGTCTGCGATCGGGATGACGACCGCCTGGACCGGCGCCAGCCACAACGGGAATGCGCCCGCGAAGTGCTCGACGAGGATGCCGATGAACCTCTCGAGCGACCCGTAGATCGCCCGGTGGATGGCGATCGGGCGCTGCGGCTGGCCGTTCTCGTCGATGTACGTCAGGTCGAATCTCTCGGGGAGCATGACAAGGTCGACCTGGATCGTCGCCATCTGCCACTCGCGCCCGAGCGCGTCGTCGATGTAGATGTCGATCTTGGGTGCGTAGAACGTGCCGTCCTTGGGCTTGAGGTCGTAGGAGATATCGGCGGCGGCGAAGGCCTCGCGGATCAACTGCTCGGCCCGCTCCCAGACAGCCGGGTCGCCGATCGCCTTGTCTGGCTTGGTCGCGAACGCGAAGCGCGGCTCGAGACCGACCCACGAGTACGCCTCGCGGACCTCGCCGAGAAGCGCCTGGATCTCGTCCATCAGCTGGTCCGGCCGAACGTACAGGTGGGCATCGTCCTGGATGAATTGCCGGACACGCGTCAGACCAGCCAATGTCCCCGATCGCTCGTTGCGGTGGAGCCGGCCGTATTCGTTGAAGCGCAGCGGCAGGTCGCGGTACGAGCGCAGGTGCGAGCGGTAGATGAAGGTCGACTCAGGGCAGTTCATCGGCTTGAGGCTGAACAGCTGGTTCTCCGACTCGACGATGAACATGTTCTCCTTGTACAGGTCCCAGTGCCCCGACTGGCGCCACAGCCGCTCGGACACGACGATCGGCGTCGAGACCTCCTGGTAGCCGCGCCTCAGCTGGAGCTCGCGCATCGCGCCCTCGAGGGTGCGCCAGATCATCTGGCCCTTGGGATGCCAAAAGGCGGACCCGGGCGCCACGTCGTGGAAGCTGAACAGGTCGAGCTGCACGCCGAGCCGGCGGTGGTCGCGCTTCTTCGCCTCCTCGCGTCGCCAGAGGTAGGCGTCGAGCTCTTCCTGGGTCGCCCACGCCGTGCCATAGATCCGCTGGAGCATCGGGCGCTTCTCGTCGCCGCGCCAGTAGGCGCCGGCGGTGCCGAGCAGCTTGAACGGACCGATCTTGCCGGTGCTCCCGACGTGCGGGCCGCGGCACAGGTCGATGAAGGGTCCCTGCCGATAGAAGGTCGTCGGTGGCGTCGCGGTGCCGTCGCGCTCGGCGGCAGCCAGGAGGTCGTCGATGATCTCGACCTTGAACGGCTGGTCGCGCTCGACCATGAAGGCGCGCGCGTCGGCGGGCGTCATCTCGCTGAACTCGAACGGATGGTCGGCCGCGATGCTCTCGCGCATCCGCGCCTCGATCGCGGGCAGGTCGCCTGGGGTCAGCGGACGCGGCAGGAGCAGGTCGTAGTAGAAGCCATCGGTGATGACCGGGCCGATCCCGAGCTTGGTGTCGGGGAACAGGTCCATCACCGCCTCGGCGAGCACGTGGGCAGCCGAATGGCGCATCGGGCCGAGCTCGCCGGCTGCGCCATGGTCCATCAGCTCAGCGGCCGACCCGCGTTCCGGGGCCTCGAGACCGATCTCGATGGCCTCGTCGATCCCCGCTTCGACCGCCTCGATGGAGGCCGCCGCTGCATCGCCCTGGTTCTGGCTCATGTCCGACACCTCCCGAGAATCACGAAACCCCTCGTCCATCGACAGGACGAGAGGCTTGACTCTCGCGGTCCCACCCGCCTTCGCCACCGGTCGGTGACGCACTCGTGGTCGCGTTATCGGGCGACTCCCGGGCCGGTTCGCCGGCCGCTCACGGGTGGTACCGATGCGAAGGCGATCGTCGGGCTTCCAGCCTCGGCCCGGCTCTCTGGGGATCTACTCCGCGCGGCCTGTCCCGCTCGACGCTCTGTGTACCGGCTACCGCCGGGTTGTGATGGTGGGCGACACTGGACTCGAACCAGTGACCTCTTGCATGTCAAGCAAGTGCTCTAACCAGCTGAGCTAGCCGCCCGCGGTGGCGACACTCTAGCAGAGTCCATCACGGCTCCCCTTCGGTCGTTCCCGGATTCCCGCTCTCGCGGCGCTCGCCCGGCTGTAGAGTTGCCGCGCTACAAGTCCGCACACGAGACCGGTGTGGCGAAGGAGGATCATCGCCGTCACTTCGCGATCCATCCATTCAAGGGACGTTCGTCAACAGAGGGAGTCCAATGCGTAATCCACCCATCCTCATCTCGGTCATCGGCTTCTTTGCCGCCCTTGCCGGCTTCGGCTTCTTGTTCATGGGCCTCCGAATGATCGGCTTCGACTGGTTCGGGGCGTTCGGGGATCTGCCCGCCTTCGAGCATGTCGGCATCTGGGGCTGGCTCGCGGTCGCCACCGGCATCATCTGGCTCGCCGCGGCACTCGGCCTCTGGTCGCTCCAGCCGTGGGCTCGCTTCTTCGCGATGTTCATCGCAGGGCTCGCCCTGTTCGAGGCGGTCCTCGCGTTCTTCCAGTTCCCGGGTTCCGGGATCGGATTCGGGATGGCGATCATGCCGGCCCTGATCCTCTGGTACCTCTCGACGCCGCAGGTTCGCGCCGAGTTCGACGGCGACGGAACGGTCGCCGTCTGACCCCAGTCCATCACGTTCGGCGGGCCGCACGTCCTGACGGGCGGCCCGCGCTGAACCGCACGATCGATCGACCGTGATCCGCGACATCCTCGGCACCAGCCGATTCCTGATCATCCTCGCGGTCCTCGGAACGTTCGCGGCATCGGCGACGCTCCAGGTCTTCGGGCTGCTCCGGGTGATCGCCGTCATCGTCGATCTCATCCGAGCCGGCGTCGTGACGTCCGCGGCGGCCAAGTCGCTCATCGCGGACACCGTCGCGATCATCGACATCTTCCTGATCGGCACGGTCCTCTTCGTCATCTCAGCCGGCCTCTACCAGCTGTTCGTCCAGCGCGATGTCGCGCTGCCGGGATGGCTGCGGATCGAATCGCTCGACGACCTCAAGGACAACCTGACCGAGGTCATCGTCGTGGCGATCCTCGTCGCCTTCCTCGGCCAGGCGGTCGAGTGGACGGGCGACATCGCGATCCTCGCCTTCGGGCTCGCGGCAGCCGCGGTCATCGTGGCGGTCGCACTCCTGACGTTCGCGACCAGGAGGAAGCTCACTCCCTGAGGGAGTGCCGGGACACGCCGCCGAACAACGACGAAACCCACGTCCCGAAGGCCGTGGGTCTCATGTCTCGTCGCCAGTCCATCGGTCCAGTGGTCGCGGCTTCGCTTGGTTCACGGGTGTTCCAGGTCCGTGCCGAGACCGAGACCGCAGGATCGAAAGGCCAGCGGCGACCCGCATGATACCCCGCCCGCTGTCGCCGCGACAACGAAGGGCCTGATCCATGAAACCTGCCGGGGCCGTACCATCCGTCGCGATGTTCGACCGGATCCGGCAACCGTCGATGGCGGCCCCAGTGGCCGCCATCGCCACGTCCCTCGTGGCATTCGTCGTCTATCTGCGTACCGTCCTGCCGGGTGTCAGCGTCGGCGACTGGGCCGAGGCCGAGATGATCCCGGCCCGGCTCGGGATCATGCATCCGACCGGATATCCGCTCTACACGCTTTTGCTGAAGGCCTTCACGACCATCCCGGTCGGGTCGTTCGCGTGGCGCGCAAACGTCTTCTCGGGCGTCGCGGCTGCCGCCTCGGCTGGCGTCGCCGTGCTGATCATGGTGCGGCTCCACGTCCGGCCGGTGATCGCGGTCGCTGCCGCGCTGGCGCTCGCCTTCACCGGCACGCTCTGGGAAGAGGCGACCTTCTCCGAGATGAACAGCCTGCACCTGCTGCTCGTCGCCCTGTTGCTCCATCGCGCGCTCGTGTGGCGCGACGAGCGGCGCGACCGCGACCTGCTCATCGGTGCGCTGCTCGGCGGTCTCTGCGTCTCGAACCACGGCCTCGCGATCACGGTCGTCCCGATCGTCATCGTGTTCGTCCTCGTCAACGCCCGACGCGAGATCGCGGAGTTCCCGTGGATCCTCGTCCGGGCCGCCGGCGCCTTCGCGATCGGACTCCTGCCCTATCTGTACATCCCACTCCGAGCCTCGATCGGCCCTGAGACCGTCTACGGATCGCTCACCGACTGGACTGGCTTCTTCAACCTCGTGAGTGGCGCGCAGTTCCGGGGCGACATGCACTTCCTCTCGCTCGCGAGCGTCAACGCCGCCTGGGTTGCCATGCCCAAGGTCGTCGAGCATCTCGTGACGACGTCCGATGCCGCGTTCGTCGCGCTCGGTGTCATCGGGATCGCGTTGCTCGTCGTCCGCGACCGCTGGTTCGGATCGCTGCTGGT
>JBJMNA010000190.1:0-5513 GCA_045804485.1 Chloroflexota bacterium | reverse complement strand
CCTCGAGACGTGGCCGGCGCGCGGTGTCCCGGACAACCCGGGGGCGTGGATCACGACGACCGCGCGCAATCGAGCCATCGACCGCCTGCGCCGTCGCACGCGCCTGGTCGAGAAGACCGAGGAGCTCGGGCGCGAAGCCGCGCTGGGGTCCGAGGTCGAGGCCGCCGGGTCCGACGCGTCGGAGGACGCCATGCAGATCACCGATGACCGTCTCCGTCTCATCTTCACCTGCTGCCATCCCGCGTTGGCGATGGACGCCCGTGTCGCGCTGACCCTCCGGACGCTCGGTGGCCTCACGACACCCGAGATCGCACGCGCCTTCCTCGTCCCAGAGCCCACGCTCGCCCAGCGGCTCGTTCGAGCGAAGCGCAAGATCCGCGACGCCGGCATCCCGTATCGCGTCCCGCCCGCCGAGCTGCTCCCCGAACGACTCGATGGCGTGCTGCGGGTGATCTATCTGGTCTTCAACGAGGGCTACGCGGCATCGTCGGGCGACGCGCTCATCCGGCGCGAGCTGTGCGCCGAGGCGATCCGGCTGGCACGGATCGTCGTCGCGCTGCTACCCGACGAGCCCGAGGCGACCGGGCTCCTCGCGCTGATGCTGCTCCACGACGCGCGTCGGGATGCGCGCGTCGGGCCGGCCGGCGAGCTTGTCCTGCTCGATGACCAGGACCGCTCGCAGTGGGACGCCGGTCGCATCGCGGAGGGTGTCGCGCTCGTCGAGGCGGCCATCGCGGCTGGCCGACCGGGCCCGTACCAGGTCCAGGCGGCGATCGCGGCGCTGCACGACCAGGCGGCCACCCCGTCCGACACGGACTGGCCGCAGATCGCGGCGCTCTACAGGACGCTCCAGGCGATGTCGCCGTCGCCCGTGGTCGAGCTCAACCTCGCCGCGGCCGTCGCGATGGCCGACGGGTCTGCCATCGGGCTCGCGATGATGGACGGGATCGCCGCAGCGGGCGACCTCGACGACTATCCGTATCTGCACGCCGCCCGGGCGGACCTCCTGCGGCGGCTCGAACGGTGGTCAGAGGCGGAGGCTGCGTATCGGCGCGCACTCCGGCTCACGACGAATGCACCCGAACGCGAGTTCCTCGAAGCCAGACTCGGGCTCGTCCACGCGCGAACCGTCGGCGGTCAGGCAGGGATGCCCTCGTAGGCGTCGGTGAGCGCCTTGATGTCGAGCTTGTCCATCCCGAGCATCGCGTTCATCGCCCGTTCGGCGGCCTCGCGGTCGTCGCTCGCGAGCATCTCGGGCAGCGACTTGGGGACGATCTGCCAGGAGACGCCGAACTTGTCCTTCAACCAGCCGCAGCGGCTCGGCTCGCCGCCATCGAGGATGAGCCCGGACCAGAGCCGGTCGACTTCTTCCTGGTCCTCGCAGAGCACGCTCAGCGACGCAGCCTCCGTAAAGGGGAACCCCGGGCCGCCGTTGAGCCCGATGACGTCGTGGCCACCGACCGTGAAGTCGACGGTCAGCACCTCCCCCTGCTTCGTGCTCGGGTTGTCGCTCGGCGCCCTGTTGACGCGGTTGATCCGGCTGTCGGCGACCAGCGAGGTGTAGAGGCGGGCAGCCTCCTCGGCCTGGCGATCGAACCAGAGACAGGTCGCGACCTTGGTCATCGTGCGGTCCTCCCATGGGCTGCTCGGGTGTTCTGATGCGTTCCGATATTGTGCGTCGGGCGAGAGCTCGACCGATTCGGAGGACGCCGGCGAGGCTAGCGAGCCGCCCGAACCTCCGCGATGATCGCCGGCAGGATCGCGTGGAGATCGCCGATCACCGCGTAGGTCGCGCGGGTCACCATCGGCGCGTCCCGGTCCGTGTTGATCGCGAGGACGTTCTTCGCCGCGCGCATCCCGACGAAGTGCTGGATCGCGCCGCTGATGCCACAGGCGATGTAGAGGTCAGGCGCGATCCGCGTCCCGGTCTGCCCGACCTGTTGAGAGTGCGGCCTCCACCCGGCGGAGGTGACGACGCGTGACACGCCGACCGTGCCACCGAGCAGCGCGGCGAGCTCATCGAGCTGGGCGAACCCCTCGGCGCTCCCGACCCCACGGCCACCACCGACCACGACGCGCGCGTCGGCGAGCGAGATCTTGCCCTCCTCGGCCGGCACGCGCGACGTGATTCGGACGCGCAGGTCATGGTCGGTCAACGTCGGCGCGAACTGCTGGACCGTGACGGACGTCGGCGATGCGGCGAGCGCGGGTTCGAACGCGTGCCCGGCGACGGTCAGGAGGCGTATCGGCCCGTCCAGCCGCGCCTCCTCGAGCAGGCTGCCACCCCAGCGCTGTCGGGTCGCCTGCCACTCGGCGCCCGGCCGGACGTCCGTGCAGTTCGCCGTCAGTGGGATCGCGAGGCGCGCCGCGGCGTGTGCCATGACCTCGGCGCCGCGGTCGCTCCCCGTGCCGATCACGGCGGCTGGGGCGTCGCGTTCGATGAGTTGCGCGAGTGCCGCGCCCGTCGCCTCGGGCGCGTACGTGTCCAGACGCGCGTCGTCGATGGCGTGCAGGACGGTGACACCGCTCGCACCGAGCGGTCCACCGATCGCGGTCGCGCCTGACCCCCACGCGACCGCGTGGAGCGGCTCCCCGGTCGCCTCTGCCAGCGAGCGTCCAAGCGCGAGCGCCTCGACCGACAAGCGGTCCGGCGCGGTCCCATCGTGTTCGACGACGACGAGGATCACGCGATCAGCCCCAGCCGCCGGAAGACCTCGACGACGCGTGGCGCGGCTTCGGGACCCTCGCCGAGGATCTCGACCGAGCTCGCGTTCTCGGCCGGGACGCGCAGGCGGATCCGCGAGGTGGTCGCGTCCGCTCGCGTGGGAACGATCCGCTCGATCTCCTTCTTCCGCGCGCGCAGACGACCCGGCACGGATGGGTAGCGCGGCAGGTTCAGGCCTTCGCGAACGGTAACGACCGCCGGGCGCGGGACCTCGTAGACCTCCCAGCCGCCACCGGCCGCCTCCCGGCGCGCGACGACAGCCTCGTCGCCGACTTCAAGACCCTTGACGCCGGTGACGATCGGCCGGTCCAACGCCACCGCGACGCGGACGCCGACCTGGTAGTCACCGGTGTCGGCGGCCTCGTTGCCGAGCATGACCAGGTCGAACGGGCCGTCGGCCGCCTCGTGCGCCCGGATCGTGTCCGCGATCGCCGCGGCGGTGTCGATCGGCGACCACTCGGACCCGTCGGTCTCGAGCAGGATGGCGCTATCGACGCCGATCGCCATCGCCTCGCGGAGCTGGTCGATCGCGTCTTCCGAACCGAGCGTGAGAACGGTGCTGGTCCCGCCCTTCGATTCGACGATCCGGACCGCCTCCTCGACAGCGCATTCCTCGTGCGGGCTGACCGTGAACCCGAGGAACTTCGTGTCGATCGCCTGCTCGTCGGCCGTCAGGCTGATCTTGCCGGCCGTCGCCGGGACCCGCTTGACGCAGACCAGGACGCGCATGTCAGGCCTTCACACGGCTGTTGTCGGGGTCGAAAAGCGGCGTCGAGCCGACGACGGCGACCGTCACCGGATAGCGCTCCCCGAAATACTCGACTTGGAGCTTCGTGCCTTCGACCGCGTACTCCGGCGGCAGGTAGGACAAGAGGATGTGCTTGCCGACGGACGGGCCGGACCCGGCGCTCGTCACGAACGAACGCCGGCCCTTCGCGTCCGTGATCGGGCCGCCATCGGCCGCCAGGACGGGTTCGCGCCCGAGCATGTAGCGCTTCACGCCACTCGCCGAGGTGTTGTCGTCGACGGTCAGGGTGCACAGCGTGGCGACCGCCGGCTTCGAGCGCTGCTCGAGATACGCGTCGCGCCCGATGAAATCCGCTTCCTTGACCTTGGGCCGGAGCATGTCGGCCTCGACGAGGTCGAATTCGAGCTCGAGCTCGTTCCCGTGCGCGCGATATCCCTTCTCGAGCCGCCCGGTCGTCCCGTAGACGCCGATCCCGAACGGGACGATGCCCTGCGGCTGGCCGGCGTCCGCAAGCGTGTCCCACAGCCGGGCGCCCTGCTCCATCGGGACGTACAGCTCCCAACCGAGCTCCCCGACATACGAGATGCGCGAGGCAAGGACGGGGATGCCGCCGACCTCGATCGTCCGGCAGGTCCCGAACGGGAAGCCGCCGTTCGAGACATCCGCGGAGGTCGCAGACGCGAGGACATCTCGTGCCCGCGGTCCCCAGATCCCTGCGGTGCACCAGGTCGAGCTCGCGTCGTAGAGCTGCGCGGAGCCGTCCGCCGGCAGGTGGTCGCGGAACCACTTGCGGTCGCCCATCCCGTGCGCGCCGCCGGTCACGACCCGGAAGTGGTCGCGTCCGAGCCGCATGATCGTCAGGTCGGACTTGATGCCGCCCGCCTCGTTGAGCAGCGGCGTGTACACGACCCGGCCGTCGGGCACGTCCATCTGTGCAACGGCCATCCGCTGGACGTGCTCGAGCGCGCCTGGCCCGGTGATGTCGAAGATCGCGAATGCCGAGAGGTCCACCATCCCGACGCGGTCACGCATCGCGAGGTGCTCGGCGTTGATGATCGGCGACCACCAACGGGATTCCCACTCGGCAGCACGGGGCATGACGCGGTCGCCGTACTCCTCGAGCAGCGGCGCGTTGGACTCGTACCAGAACGGCCGCTCCCAACCAGCCGTCTCGAAGAAAACGGCACCGAGCTCGCGCTCACGCGGGTTGAACGGGGAGAGGCGGACGTCGCGGTTGCTCGCCCATTGCTCCGCCGGATGGACGATGCCGTAGGTCTTGTTGAAGCCCTCGGCCGAGCGCGCCTTGACGTGGTGGCGGGCCTTCTGGTGTTCGTGGAAGCGGGCGATGTCGGAGCCGTGCGGGTCGATCTCGGGCTTCCCGTCGGTCATCCATTCGGCGACCATCCGCGCGATCCCGGGCGCCTCCTTGATCCAGACGGCGGCTGCCGCCCAGAGCCCCTTGACCTCCGGCGTCTCGCCGAGGATCGGCATGCCGTCGGGCGTCAGCGAGAGCAGGCCGTTGATCTGGTGCCGGATCCCCACGCGCTCGTCGCCGAGGATGTCCGGGACGAGCTCGAGCGCCTGCTCCATCTGGAGCTCGAAGTCCTCTTCGGTGAAGGGCAGCTCTGTGGGCGACAGCTTCGAGGCCGCGATCGACGGGATGTCGTCGGCGTCCCACAGGATCGCCCGATGCGCGTATGACCCCACCTCGAGATCGCCGCCGTGCTGACGCTCGTAGCAGTTCGTGTCCATGTCCCGGATGATCGGGTACGTGATCTCACCGACGGTGTCCTCGAACAACGGCACGGGACCGACGCTGATCATCTGGTGGACCGCCGGCGTCAGCGGGATGGCCGCACCCGCCATCGCGCCGATCCGCGGGCTCCACACGCCGCAGGCGATCACGACGATGTCCGCCTCGAAGTCGCCCTTGTCGGTCCGGACGCGCGTCACACGGCCATCCTCGACGTCGATGCCGGTCACCTCGGTCATCGGTGCGATCCGGAGGGCGCCCATCGCCTGAGCGCGCTCGCGCATGAT
>JBJMNA010000189.1:0-6609 GCA_045804485.1 Chloroflexota bacterium | reverse complement strand
TCTAGAAAGCTCGCCGGTCAGCCGCCGCGGACGATCCGACGTGCCTCGAGGCTCACGCCCAGGAAGCTCGTGAGATGCGCCAACGGTCGGATGTGGCTCGGTTCGCCGGCGTAGATCGTCCGGATCGGGACCTCGACCATCGGCAGGTCGAGCGCGATGCAGCGGGCGATCATCTCGACCTCGAAGCCGAAGCCGTGCTCATCGCTCTCGAGGAGCGCCGTCATCAACCTCGCCCCGATCAGCCGGTAGCCCGACTGGTTGTCCGAGATCCGACGCCCGACCGCCGCCGAGAAGACCCAGCCACCGAGCGTGTTCGACAGACGCCGGACCGCCGGCATCGAGCCGAAGTCGCGACGACCGATGACGAGCTCGGGCCGGCCGGCCTCGAAGGCGGCGAGGAAGGCCGGGATCTCTGCCGGGTCGTGCTGACCATCGGCATCCAGCGTGACGACGGCGACGGCGTCGTGTTGGAGGGCGTACCGAAAGCCCATCCGGATCGCGGCGCCCTTGCCCGCGTTCGGGTACTGGTGGAGCACGACCGCCCCCGCGGCCTCGCCGTTCGCGGCGGTCTCGTCAGTCGAACCGTCGTCGATGACGACGACCGGCAGATGGGCGCGCGCGCCCTCGACCACCGCCGCGATCCGCGGTCCTTCCTGGTAACCGGGGATGAGCGCGAGGATCGTCTCCACCCGCTCGATGGATTCCCCGCCTAGCGGCTCGGGTCGGACCGGTCGATCGAGCTGTTCGGCCAGCGGAGCCACGACCCGGCACCGGTCGTGGTGCGCGGCATCACGACGCGGGCCTCGGCACCGACGGAGACAGGCTCCTGGGACTCGTCCGAAGAGGCATCGTGCGCGTCGGACCCGGCGCTGACAGCATCGGCCGTCGGACTGCCACCCCCGGACGCGTCATCGCCGCCGTCAGCGTCCGACGCCCACGTCGGCGAATCGGCAGCTGCCTCCGACTGCCCGGAGTCGGGGTCCATCACCGCGATGAGCTCGGCCGGATCGAGTGGCGCGCCGGCCTTTTGGGCCGTTTCGGCGGCGGCGGTCTCCGCGGGCGCAGCCGCGTCGGCGTGAGGCTCCGGCTCCGTGGCAGGCGCGGTCTCGACGACGGCATCGGTGGCGTCCGCCTGCGCGTCGGTCGCGTCGACCGGCTCGGACGTCGCGTCGGGTGCTGCCGGGATCGAGGTCACGCTCATCGTGTAGGCCGGGGGCGCGTAGACGGGCGGCTCGTATGTCGGCGCCTGCTGTGCAGCCGCCGTCGGAGTCGCCTCCTGCTGAGGCCCGATCTCGTCGAGGTTCGGGAAGGGCGGTCGCGTGCCTGCCTGCCGCGCGATCTCGACCGGGTCCGTCTGGGACCCGAGGCGGTCGAAGAAGCGCTCGGTCTCGGTCCGGTACGAAGCGACCGCGGCCTCGACGGCCTCGACTTCGCTGGCGACGACGAGCCGGTGCTCCTCGAGGCGGACCTGGAGCTGCTCCCGTCGGGATGCGATGCGCCGCTCGCGCTCGAGCTTGATTCGCTTGATCTCGCCATCGGACCAGGCGTCGATCGCCTTGACGTCCTCCTTGGCAAGCTCGCGGAGCTCCTCGGCCTCGAGCGCCTCACGGGCGCGGATCGCGTCGAGGTGTGACTGCCGGCGCTGGTCGGTCAGCTCGGCGTCACGCGCCTGCTGCGCGGCGGCCGTCGTCCGCATCGCCTTCGCGAGGTCATCGAGGAAGGAGAGGTCCTGGCCTCCGTTGTCCGCGCCCGCGGTGGCGCCAGGGTGGTTCCCGTTCGAACTGAAGGAGCCGTTCAACGACTCGACTTCGGGGCTCGCCGGCGTGGCCTCGGACTTGTGGTCGGACATCTCGCGCTCCCGCGATCCTCTCGAGCGGCACTCGAGCTAGCACGCCGTTGTCTGCCGCCGGGCAGGTGATGGTACGTCGTCATCCCCGCGGCGGCAATGGGCCGGGCCGTGGCGACGGTCGCGATTGTGGATAACTCCCGCGGCGACGCTGGGCGGCCGTCGGCGATCAGACTTCTAGCGGTTCCGCGGGCTCGCGAATCACCGGCAGGCAGACCGTGACGACCGTCGACTTGCCGACGATGCTCGCGATCGAGATCGTCCCGCCGTGCTGCTCGACGATCTGGCGCGTCCCTGTCAGGCCGACGCCGGTCCCGGAGACCGTCCGCGCGACGTTGCTCGCTCGGAAGTACGGCTCGAAGACGCGGTCGACCTCGTCGGGCGGGATCCCCATCCCCTGGTCGGCGACCGTGAGCGAGGCGAACAGCTCGCCCTCGTGTTCCTCGCGCTCGACGCGAACGATCACCTCGCCGCCTTGTGGGCTGTACTTCACGCCGTTCGCGATCAGGTTCGCGACGACGCGTTCCATCCGTGCCTCGTCCCAGTCGCCGAGCAGCCCGTGAAGCGCGCTGTCCACCCGAATGTCGTGCCGCGGGCTGATGTTCTGGTACTCGTTCGCCAACCGGCGGGCGATCTTGAGAAGGTCGGACGGGCCTCGGTCGAGCTCGAACGGCTGGCCCATCCGGACGCGCGTCTGGTCGAGCAGCTCATCGACGATGCGGACCAGCTGCGCGGTCGTGTCGTCGATCGCCTCGAGCCCCTCGGCGAGGTCCGCCATGTTGCTGGAGTTCGACTGGATCGCCCGCTGGAGGAGGTTCGCCCGGCCCTTGATGATCGTCGCCGGCGTCTTGAGGTCGTGCGAGATCGCGGCGAGGAACTCGTCCTTCTGTCGATCCAGCTCGCGCAACGGCGTGATGTCCTGGAAGACCGCGACGCCGCCGGCGCGGACGCCGAGCGCATCGCTCAGTGGGGCGCTGTTGACGAGGATCGGCACCTCGCGCCCGGTCTCGGCGTTGGTGACGATGAGCCGCTCGCCGCGGACGACCTCGTTGTCGAACACCGCTCGCGCGAGCGGCTGCTCCTCGGGTGGGCACGGCGCACCATCGATCCAGCGGACCGTCACCGCTTCTTCCTCGGTCGGGATCACCGACGTCGGGACCGTCCCCATGATCTCGGCGGCGGCCGCGTTGCTCAGGTAGACACGGCCGGTGGCGTCGGCCAGGAGGATCGCCTCGGGCATGACGTCGACGACCTGCCGGAGCCGGGCGAGCCCCGCCTCTGCCTCGGCGCGCCCGGCCTGCTCCTGGACCAGCTCCTCGGCACGCATGTTCGTGCTGATCGTGTTGAGCACGATGCCGAGCGTTTCGGCCAGCTGGTCGAGGAACGACAGGTGGATGTCGCGGACCTCGTGGAACGAGGCGACCTCGACGACACCACGGGTCTCGCCGTCGAACCGGAGCGGCAGGACGACGATCGAGGTCGGTGCCGCCTTCCCCAGCGAGGACCGGATCGGCACGTAATGGCTCGGGATCTCGGTGACGAGGATCCGCCGGCCCTCGGCCGCAGCCTGGCCGACGAGACCCTCGCCGAAGGCGATCCGGGCGCTCGGGTCATCTGCCGGATCCGCGGCGTAACTCGCGACGAGCCTGAGCGCCGGCCTGCCGTCCGAGTCGTCGGCGACATAGAACGCGCCCCGCTGGACGTCGACCAGCGGCGCAAGCTCGGACAGCACGAGCCGCGCGACCGCGCCGAGATCGCGCTGGCCCTGGAGCAGCCGGCTGAAGTGGGCGAGGCTGGTCTTCAGCCAGTCCTGCTCGGTCGTCTTCTGGGTCGAGTCGCGCAGATTCCGGATCATCTCGTTGACGCTGTCCTTGAGCTGACCGACCTCGCCCTGCGCCTCGACGTCGATTGATCGCGTCAGGTCGCCCCGTGTGACGGCCGTCGCGACCGTCTCCATCGCCCGGACCTGCGTCGTCAGATTCGCCGCGAGCTGGTTGACGTTGTCGGTGAGGTCGCGCCACGTTCCCTCGACACCGCGGACGTCGGCCTGCCCGCCCAGCTTCCCGTCCGTGCCGACCTCGCGCGCCACCCGGCTCACCTCATCGGCGAACGCATTGAGCTGATCGACCATCGTGTTGATCGTGTTCTTCTGGGCGAGGAACTCGCCCCGGACGTCGACCGTGATCTTCTTCGACAGATCGCCCATCGCGACGGCCGTCGTGACCTCGCCGATATTCCGCGCACGATCGGTCAGGTTCCGCGACATCGCATTGATGTTGTCGGTCAGGTCCTTCCACGTGCCGGCCACGCCCGGAACGTCCGCCTGGCCACCAAGCTTCCCCTCGGTACCGACCTCGTGCGCCACGCGGGTCACCTCGCTCGCGAGCGAGCTCAGCTGATCGACCATCGTGTTGATCGTGTCCTTGAGCTCGAGGATCTCGCCCTGGACGTCGACGGTGATCTTGCGACTGAGATCGCCCTTTGCGACAGCGGTCGTGACCTCGGCGATGTAGCGGACCTGGCTCGTCAGGTTGCTCGCCATGAAATTGACGTTGTCGGTGAGGTCCTTCCACGTGCCGCCGACGCCGCGGACCTCGGCCTGGCCGCCGAGCTTGCCCTCGGTGCCGACCTCGTGGGCGACGCGGGTCACCTCCGAGGCGAAGGCGTTGAGCTGATCGACCATCGTGTTGATCGTGTCCTTGAGCTCGAGGATCTCGCCGCGCACGTCGACCGTGATCTTGCGGCTGAGGTCGCCGTTCGCGACCGCGGTCGTGACTTCGGCGATGTTCCGGACCTGGCTGGTCAGGTTGCTGGCCATGAAGTTGACGTTGTCGGTCAGGTCCTTCCACGTTCCCGCGACGCCCGGCACCTGCGCCTGACCACCGAGCTTGCCTTCGGTGCCGACCTCGCGCGCGACGCGGGTCACCTCCGAGGCGAAGGCGTTGAGCTGGTCGACCATGGTGTTGACGATGTCGGCGGACCGCCGGAATTCGCCACGCAGCGGTCGGCCGGCGACTTCTGTCGCCATCCTCTCGCCGAGGTCGCCCTTGGCGACCGCACCCAGCACGCGGTCGACCTCGATCGTCGGTTCGGTCAGATCCGCGATGAGGTCGTTGACCGACGTGAGGCTGCGCGCCCAGCCGCCACGAAAGCCGTCGGTCGACGCCCGGTTCCTGATCCGCCCCTCACTGCCGACGACGCGCCGGATCCGCCGCAACTCGGCGGTCATCCGCTGGTTGAGCTCGACGACGTCGTTGACGACGTCCGCGAGACCGGGGTCGATCCCGTCGCGCATGGCATCGACCCGAACGGTGAAATCACCGCGTCGCACGGCCATGAGCGCCCGCTTGATCGCCTCGCGCTCCGCCTGCGACATGTCGCTCGCAGCGGTCAGCGCAGGCGGCTCCGCGTCGTCATCGTCCAGTGCACGCAACAGCATCCGCCTCTCAGGCTTCGACTCTATCGAGTGCGGGCCGCGACACCAAGGGTCCGACGTTACAAGTCCATGACACTGTCCGCGGGGTCTGAACGACGGGCAGGTCTCAGCGCCCCCGGCAGGATTCGAACCTGCGACCTTCCGCTTAGAAGGCGGCTGCTCTGTCCGCTGAGCTACGGGGACCGGTAGGAGTCTACCGTCCGAGCGCGAGGCGGCCGGCCGGCGTGACGCCGGCCGGCCTCCGGAACCTAGGCCGGAACGACCTTGGTCGAGTCGATGTAGCGGCGGAGAGCCGACCAGTCGCCCGCTGCTGCGAGCTTGCCCTGGCGCGGCCACGTGCCGGCATTGTGGCCGGCGATGAGCGGTGCGTTCCCGTTCGACAGGATCTCGGCGATCCCTTCGGGTGTCTGCTCAGCGAGCTGGGCGAATGTCTTGACGCCTGCTCCCTGGAGAGCGGCGGCATACGCGGGGCCAACGCCGTCGATGATCGTCAGGTCGTCGCCCGCTTCGGCTTCGGCCTGCGCGACCGCCGGAGCGGCTTCCTCGACCTCGGCCACAGCTTCGTCCGTGACCTCGTGCGTCTCGGGCTCGCCACCGAGCTGCCGGAGGCGGGTGGAGACGGCGTCCGCCTGTGACTCGTCGACGAGCACGCCGACCGCGGCGCGGCCGCCCTGGAGCTGCGCGGCGATGCGATCGGGGTCGGCGCCCTTCATCCCGAGACCCTTGTGGTGGAACGCACCCAGGATGCCGCCGCCGATGACGCCTGCGAGGAGCGTCGGCGGCGCGATGACCGCGAGGACGAGACCGATCCCTGCGCCCTTGCCGACACTGCGCTTGCCGAGCTTGTGGCTCTTCAGCTTGCCCTTGTCGTCGAGCGCGAGGACGCCGATGGCGCTCAGCTTGACCTCGTCATCCCACTTGTCCCACGCCTTCATCTGCTCGACCGCGTCATCCGCGTCGGCTTCGTCCCTGAAGAAGGCAAGAACGACCGTCCGTCGTGCCATGAGAATCCTCCCCATTCGCTGGCCGCATGACGTCGTGCCGCTGCGCGCACGTCACTGTACGCCGCTGGGGAAGGGGTCCCGGCCGTCAGCGCGTCGTTCGGACGCGTCTCTGAGCCGGTAGCGCGGATGTCGCGTGCTATGCTCCGCCGCCCCTCGCGCCACCGGTGCGCGAAGAGGATCTGAGGCACGGGGCACGCCGATGCGCTGTCGATCGCTCGTGGCATTCGCTTGGCTGATCGGGGCGACGGTCGGCTGCCAGGTCGAGCCCCCGTATTTCGGTCCACCGTTGGGGTCCGCGACGCCGTACCTAACGGACTTCGACC
>JBJMNA010000188.1:0-3232 GCA_045804485.1 Chloroflexota bacterium | reverse complement strand
CGGGCGCTCGAGGCGGTCCGCCGGCGAGCCGGAGAGTAGGGGCGGGCGCTACGGATCGTCCGTGCGGTGGAGGGGCTGCCGAAGGACGATCGGGTCGCCCAGCCACTGTGCGGCGGGCGTCGCCCAGTAGGTCGCCATCGCGCCGAGCCGCGCGGCGTAGGTCGCTCGCGCCGCCTCGAACTGCGGCCACGCCTCGTCCCTTGGGCAGAGGACGTAGCCGGCGTCGCGGAGCCGGTCGCATGCAGCGTCGAACGCCGAGCGCTCGAGCGTCGGCGGCTGTCCCGCTCGGAAGCCAAGGTTCGAGATGTCCTCGACCAGGTGCGTCCCCATCCGTTTGAACAGCTTCGCCTCACCGCGCGGGACGCCGACGATCGTCGTCAGCACGAGGCTGGACGCATCGAGCATGGTGCCAAGCGCGCTGATCCACGACAGATCGTCGTGGCTCGACCGGAAATAGCCGAGTAACGGGAACGCGACATGCGAATCGAGGACCTCGGCGGCCCATGTCTCCCAGTCGCGAAACAGGTCGGGCAGGCGGTCGACGAGATCGAGGTGGCCGTATGACTCGAGCAGCGCGATGGCCGATGGAGGCGCGCCGGCCGCGGCCTGGAGAACGACCACGCGGGCTTCGCGGCGCTGATAGGAGGCATAGAGCGAGAACAGGAACGTCACGACGAGCGCGACGACGCCGAGACCGCTGATCGCAGCGACCGTGACCACCAGACGCGCAGCCGCCCCGTCAGCGACGAAATCGCCGAAACCGAGCGTCAGAACGGAGGTGGCCGCGAAGTAGAGCGTCGTCCCCAAGGTCGTCGGCACGGGCCGCAGTTCGTCGCGGAGAGCGAACAGGACGAGGCCGTACCCGAGGACCAGACCGAGAAGCCACGCCGCGAGGAGGGCAACCGTCGCAGCGGGTGCGAATAGCCCGAAGACGCGATCGTAGGAGCGCCCCGGCCGCCCGTCGCGAACCGCGCGGAGGAGGCGCCACGAGCCGCGGACGAGATACCGCCCGATGCGGAACCACCCCGGCGTGGGCCGCGGGACGATGATCGTCTGGAACAGGTCCCAGAACACGAGTGCGAGCACCAAGACGCCGAGGACGAAGGCCACGACCTCCATCAGCTGCCCGTCGCCGGGAAGATCCCCGTTTCAGGCACGTCCGGGAGCACCCGGATCCACTGCTCGGCGATGGCGGCCGCATCCACGGCGAGATAGTAGGCGCGCGCTGTTACCGCGCGTTCACCCGCACGACGCTCACCTCCCTACCCGCGCGTGGGCGTGCCGAGCTTGACGAGCAGCTCGTCAAGCTGATCGAACGTCTCGGCGTTCCAGCCTGTCGACCCGGACGCCATCGCGGCGTCGAGCGCCTCCTTCGACGGATAGCGGTCGTGGATGACCAGCCGCGTCCCGCCGCCTTCGTCCTCGAACGTCACCGTGGTGACGACCGTGCCCTCGTCGCCTTCCTCGTTCGTCCAGACGAGGCGCGTCGGCGGGCTCACCTCGAGGTACGTGCCGAAGAACGCCATCGGCTCACCGGTGCCGATGTCGAAGGTGAGCCGGTAGCCGCCCCCGACGCGCGCGTCGACCTCGCACGACAGCAGCTTGAGACCCATCGACGCCGGCACCCACCACTGCCGGAACAGCTCGGCATCGGTCCAGGCCTCGAACACGACCTCCCGCGGGCCATCGATCGTCCGGGTGACGACCAGCTCCCGATCGGACGTCCGCTCGATCGTCGTGCGATCCATCGCGGTGGTCGCTTCAGCTGCGTTTCGGGTGTCCATCGTTCCGCTCCTTCCGTCGCCGCTCCGCGACGATCTGCTCCAGCACGTTGAACCGGGCGTCCCACAGCTGGCGCTGCTGCTCGATCCATTCCGTCTCTTCTTCGAGTCGACGCGGGCCAAGGCGGCACGTCCGCACGCGCCCGACCTTCTCGGTCGTGACAAGTTCTGCCTGCTCCAGGACGCTGACGTGCTTCCGCATGCCTGTCAGGGTCATGTGGAATCCCTCGGCCAGATCCGAGATCGATGCGTCGCCTCGTCCGAGCCGCTCCATGACGCCACGCCGGGTGGCATCGGACAGTGCCGCGAATGAGGCGTCGAGTCGTCCGGCTTGATACTGAACCATCTAGTTCAGTATTACCTGAACGTGTGTTGCAATGCAAGCCACGAGCGTTAGCGTGGGACGAGGCGCAGCGTCGAGCGAACCGCCTCCCCGGAGACGACGGTCCCGACGATGTTCGCTCCGTACCGGTCGTACTTCGCGTGATACTCGGCAGTCACCGCGCCAGCAGTCTCCGGTCCCGGCTGCTCGAAGGTAACGTCGCGCTCGACGCCGCCCGCGCGGATCCGACCCTCGCCTGACTCGAGGGCTCGCTGGAACCAGGGGTTGTCGTACCCGTGGGCCGAACGCACATAGATGTCGTCGTCAGCGCGCACGGTCCAGATGGTCACGTAGGGCCGGAGACTTCCGTCGGGCCGGCGAGAGGCGATCTCCAGCTCCGTCTCGCGGCCGACGCGCTCGAGTTCGTCCTTCCCCCATCCGGTCACGCGCGGACCTCCACCTCGATGGCGGCGTATTCCTCGTCCGTCACGAGTTCGCCCCACTCGGTCTCCGGGCCGCCGTCCGCAGATGCCTCCCAGATGGCGATGTGCGTCATGAAGCGGTCGGCGTCTGCGCCGTGCCAGTGCCACTCGCCTGCGGGGGTGACGACCGTGTCGCCGGCACGCATCGCGATGACGGACTCGCCGCGCGACTGGATCCGGCCCACGCCGTCGGTCACATGGACCGTCTGGCCGACAGCATGCGCGTGCCACGCGTTTCGAGCGCCCGGCGCGAATCGGACAAGAGCAGCCCGGACGCGCGAGGGCTCCTGACCCTGGACGATCTGGTCGATCCAGGCGTCGCCGGTGAACCTCTCGGCCGGGGCTTTCGCGGTCGGCCGGTCGCGGAGGAACTCCATCTCGTGTCTCCTTCTGTGTCAGCGGTAGCGCTCGCCCTGCACCGCGGTCATGACGCCGCTCCCACGCGAACCAGGCTCTTGATCGCGCGGCGCTCGTCCATCGCGGCGTACGCGTCGGCGATGTGTTCGAGGTCCGTCTCGAAGTCGAACACGAGGCCGGGGTCGATCCGCCCATCGAGCACGTCCTCCATCAGCTCCGGGAGGTAGGCACGCACCGGCGCGCCGCCGGCCTTGATCCCGCGGTTCCGTGAGAACAGCGCTCCGATCGGG
>JBJMNA010000187.1:0-3576 GCA_045804485.1 Chloroflexota bacterium | reverse complement strand
CGCCTCGCCATCGGGGATCGTGCGTTCGAGGCGGCATACGCCCTCGGGCTGGCGATGACCCGCGACGAGGTGGTCGACTACGCCCACGAGATCGTCGTCATGCAGCCACGCCCCGCGGTGACGGACCCCTCGCGGCAGGGCGGGCCGCTCTCGCGCCGGGAGATGGAGGTCGCCTCGCTCGTCGCCGAGGGTGCGACCAACGCCCAGGTGGCCGGCAGTCTGTTCATCTCCGAACGGACGGTCGAGAGCCACCTCGCGAGCATCTTCAACAAGCTCGGCGTCGACTCGCGGCTGCAGGTCGCGCGCTGGGTCGCGGCCGACCAGCTCACCGTTCCCGGCTGAGTCGCCTCCCCGTCTCGCACACGGGTCGCTGGGGAAACCGGGGACACGGTACGTGTTCCTGGCATTGAGCTTGGAAGGCTGCCGCTCTGCCAACTGAGCTACTCCCGCCCGAGGCACGGGTGAAGGTACCACTCGACCGCGCGTTGACGTACGACCAGCGAGGTCGGCGCTCGGCCCCTCCCGGCCGTCGACCCTGAGTGATCGCCGGCCGTAGACTCGCCCCATGGGACTCTTGACCTTCAGCATCAACGTGACGCTCGACGGCTGCGTCGACCACCGGGAGGGCATCGCCGACGACGAGACCCACGCCTATTTCACCCGCCTGATGGACGAGGCCGGCGCGATGCTGTTGGGCCGGATCAACTACGTGATGATGGTGAGGGAGTGGCCTGAGGTCGAGCGCGGCGACCAGGTTGACCCGCCAGCGATCCGCGAGTGGGCGATCAAGCTCGACACCAAGCCGAAGTACGTGGTGTCATCGAGGCGAACGGACTTCCCGTGGACCAATAGCCACCACATCTCGGGCGACTTGCGCACCAGTGTGCAGAAGCTCAAGGAGACGACCCTCGCCGGCGTCCTCCTCGGTAGCGGCAAGCTCGCGACCGAGCTGGACCGGCTGGATCTGATCGACGAGTACAAGTTCCTCGTCCACCCGAGGATCGCCGGCCACGGCCCGACGCTGTACCAGAGCGGGCTCCCCAGCACGAGACGGCTCGAGCTGGTGTCGGCGAAACCGCTGACCAACGGCGCGGTCGCCATGCACTACCGGCGCGCGGACTGACGCGGAGCAGCGCCTAGCGTCTGAACCTGGGGATCCAGCGCGGCGTGGCGGCGCAGTAGGCGGCGTATGCGTCGCCGTATTCCGCGCGAAGCGTCGGCTCCTCGTATGTGACGACGAACGTGTGGAACGCGGCCGCGATGATCAGCCCGTAGAGGCCCACACCCCAGCTCGCGAACAGCACCGCCTGACCGAAGATGAGCGCCCCGACCGCGACGTACATCGGGTTCCGGACGAAGCGGTAGAAGCCGGTGACGACGAGGTTGCGGGTCGGCGCCGCGGGGGCCGGGGTGCCAAGGCCCTCCCAGGCGAAGCGGGCGAATGCCTCAACGACGACCACGAGCCCGCCGGCGATCAGGATGGCGCCTCCCCAGCGGATGGCGCCGGTGCCGGCGGTCGGCGGTAGCGGGCTCCATCGCGTGATCAACCATGGCACCAGGCCGGCGACCACCCCCGGGGCGAGGACCAGGAACGCGAGACTCCCGATCGCCGCCTTGATCCGATCCGCTTTCTCCTCCCCGTCGACGGTCGCCATCCCGTCACGCCGTCCGGGAAGTGTACCGACCACCCCCAACGACCCGGCGCATCACCTCGAAATGACTCGAAGGTGTACGGTCCCGGCATGCCCATCCGCGTCCTCTTCGTTTGCACCGGGAACAGCGCCCGGAGCCAGATCGCCGAGGCCCTTCTCGGTCGTCTCGGCGCCGGGGAGTTCGAGGTCTTCTCCGGCGGGACGGAGCCGAAGGGCGTCAACCCGTACACGCTCAAGGTGCTCGACGACGCCGGAATCGACTGGTCGGCAGCGCGCAGCAAGTCCGTCGGCGAATTCGTGGGCCAGCCGTTCGACTACGTCATCACGGTCTGCGACAGCGCGCGGCAAGCCTGCCCGGTCTTCCCTGGCGAATACGACCGAGTGCACTGGGACCTCGACGATCCTGCCGAGGTCGACGGCACCGACGACGAGCGAGCCGCCGCGTTCACGAAGACCTACGTCCAGCTCGACGAGCGCATCCGGCCGTTCATCGAGACCGCGCTGAGCGCCCACGGTCGCCAAGGTCGCTCGGCCATCACCGGATAGGTCCCCGACTGCGTCCCGCTCGCGCCTCCGCCGGTGTCTCGACGACGGGCAGGATGAACGCCATCGCGACGTAGACGATCAGGAAGACACCGGCCGTCGCGACCGTCGCCAAGATGAAGATCGTGCGCACCCAGTCGACCCGGATCTCCGAATAGGCGGCCAGTCCGTTGCAGACGCCGGCCATCTGTTGTCCGTCGCGGACTCGCACCAGCCGCTGGCGTCTCGGTTGCGTCGTGGCCGCGGCGGCAGCCGCAGCTTCGTCCGCTCGTCCGGTGTCGACCGCGCCGATCGCGTCGAGGACGCCGTCGATCGCGGCGATCGTGATCGGGCGGTCGCCCGGATCGGTCCGCACGAGCTTGTCGCCGATCGACCGTTCGAGGTCGCCCAGGACGTCCGCGCGATCGGGATGGTCCTGCAACCGCTCCGCAGCGCCGTCGAGGTATCGCGCCAGCCGATCGAACGCGTCGGGTTCGAGTCGGTACTGGTCGTCGTGACCGGCGAGAGTCACCAGGATCGTCTTGTCCATCTCAGATCACCTTCCAAGCTCATCGATCAATCGGGTCAGGGAGTCCCAATACGCCCTGAATTCAGCAAGGTGCTCGCGACCGAGGTCGGTGAGCCGGTAGTACTTGCGCGGCGGTCCAGCGACCGATTCACGCCAGTCGTAGTCGAGCAGCCCCTCGCGTCGCATCGTGCTCAGCAGTGGATAGAGGGTCCCCTCTCGCGTCGCGAAGTCGGTGCTCGCAAGGCGATCGATGATGTCCGCGACGTAGACGTCGCCGGTCGAGACGACATCGAGGATCAGGAATTCCAGCAGGCCCTTGCGGAGCTGGCCGAGTTTTGACGGATGCATTCACTACCTACTACCTTGTTAGCGCAAGGTAGTAGGTCACAGACATCCTGTCAAGAGTTTTTCCGCCGCTCGCGGAACGTGCCGCCGCCGCGTTACCTCGTGCGCGTTGGCGCGATCAGCACATCGTCGGTGAAGTCCGGACGCCGCCCGATCGAGACGTGACCCGCCTCGAGATGCCGGCCGAGGACCGCCGCGTCTCGAAGGGCGCAGCCGTTGAAGTCGTTGTTGAAGTAGGCGTAGCCCGACGGGTTCGGCCCCCACAGTTCGCGGATCCGGTCGGCCCACGTCGCGAGCGCGCGCTCGCCGTAACACGAGGGCGGCTGTGCGCGGCCGCCATGGAACCGCAGGTACGCCCAGTCGGCGGTCCTCCACTCCGGCATCAGCGGCCGGCGACGGTCGGCCAGACACAGCGCCGCGCCGCGTTCGGTCAAGAGCGACCGGAACTCGTCCGTGTACCAGGAATCGTGTCGCGGCTCGACGGCGACCTGGATCGAGCGCGGAAACGCCTCGAGCGTCCGGGCGAGG
>JBJMNA010000186.1:0-12367 GCA_045804485.1 Chloroflexota bacterium | reverse complement strand
GCCACGGGTCGCGAGCGGGCGGCCGGGGCGCGGATCGGAGCGTTTCCTGAAAGGCCGCGAAATGCGTCCGCTCGACATCGGCCGGGAGGCGGAACATGAACCAGCCGATCCGAAGGAAGAGCACGAGGTCGGATGGCACGTGGACGATCCGGGCGAGGCGAAGAGTCGCGCCCCACGGCGTCCACCAGGGCGAGAGGCGCTCAACCAGGCCGTGCCCGCGCGGCGAACCGGCAGCCGGCCGCGTTGGGGTTGTCGGATCGCCGCTCGTGGCCGCATGCGGTCGGGCCGCCCAGCGGCGACGCGCGCGCGGTGACCAGTACGTGGTCACGACCCCGATGCGCTGGGCGAGAGCCTTGATGACCGTCCCGCGGGCCACCAGCCTGGCGTCCCCGTCGTGCGCGGCGAGCGCGCGGGCGGCAAGCGGCAGCACGCGAACCCACGCGCTCACTTCGCGCCGGGCGGTCCAACCGATCTCGTCGCGATATCCCCAGAGGAATTGGGCATACCCGCTGCCATACCCCCGCTGCTGCCGCCAGTAGCCACGCCAGTCCGCGCGGTGGCCATGGAACGCCACGGCGCGCGGCGCGTACGCGAATTCGCCGCCAACGGTACGGATGAGCCGGGTATGGAGATCACAGCCCTCGTACGACACGTACCGCGGATCGAAGCCGCCGACAGCGTCGAGCGCGTCGCGTCGGTAGACGACATTCCCTGTGGGCGCCCAGGGGTAGCGCGGGTGGGCCAAGTGACGCTCCGCCCCGAGGCCGCCGGTGAGGTCCACGTAGCGCGCCGCGTCCGTGACCGAGCGGTAGCCCAGTGTCCGGCCGGCTGCTCCGAGCCCGTCGCCGGCGGCGCGGAGGAGCTCGGCGAGCCAGGTCCGTGTCGCGACACAGTCGGCATCGATCATGGCGACCCAAGGCGCGCGCGCGGCCGCGATCCCGAAGTTCCGGGCGGCAGCCGCGCCGTCCTCGGCGTGGATCACGAGTCGGATGTCGGCGGCTGCCGCCCACGCCTCCGCGACGGCGATCGTGTCGTCTACGGAGCGCGAGTCGGCGACGACGATCACCTCATACGCGTCGCGGGCGAGCGACTGGGCCGCGAGGCCGGCCAGGCAATCCGCGAGCGTCCCGGCGCCGTTCCGAACGGGACACACGACCGACACGAGCAGCGTCATCGCGGCAGGCCACCGCCACGACGCGTCCGGAAGAACCCCGTCAGGTACCAGGCATGCCATCGACGCTCGTAGATCCGCTGCTCGAGGACATCGGGGTCGGCCCGCCCGACCGCGCCCCGGACTCGCTCGGCGAGCTCGTGCCCGAGGTAGGTCGCCGTCCGGCGTGCCACCGCCCGGCGCTGCCGCCAGCCCCATGGGTACCGCGTCGGGTAGCGATCGTAGAGGAGCGCCATCCCGTATCCGTAGCCGAGTGCCTGGAGCCGCAGCTCCTCGTCGGTCTCGCGATCGTGATGGAAGACCACCGCCGACTCGCGAAGGACGACCTCCGCGCCGAACGCGTCGAGCATCCTGATGCTGAAGTCGATGTCCTCGCCACGCAGCATGTCCTCCGACCAGCCACCGATGGCCAGGGCCGCGTCCCGACGGACGGCAAAGTTGCGGCCATTGGCGAATCGCGAGGTGGCATCGAGCCTGAACGCGTCCGGGTCGTTGAGGCCGCGCCGCGCGAAGAAGCGCTGGGCCGGTGTGGTCGGCGGATAGCTCGCGAGGCCACCCGCGACGAGCAGGACGCTCTCGTCGGTGAAGCCGCCGAGCAGGTCGGCGAGCCAGCGCCGCGACGGCTGGGCATCCACGTCGACGCACGCGACGATCCGGCCGCGAGCGGCGCGGAGGCCCACGTTACGCGCCGCCGACACGCCCCGTTTCGGCGCCTCGAGGAGCGTGATCCCGGGTGTCTCCCGGGCGATCGCCTGGCTCCCGTCGATCGAGCCGTTGTCGACGACGAGGATCTCGCGGCGGTCGGGTGCGCCGACCTGGGTGAGGAGGTTGCGCAGGAGTGCCGGCATCGTCCGGGCGCCATCGAGGACCGGCACGACGATCGAGACGTCGAGGTCGTCGACGTCGTCGCCACTGCCCTCGGAACGTGTCAGCGACATCCGAGCGCGGTCTCGAGCGCGTCGAGCGGTCCCGCCTCTTCATATGCGTCGCACCCGAGCACGACATGCCACCCCCGCAGCTCGACGGCGAGCGCGCCGAGCGCACGAACGATCATCGCCGCGATCTCAGGGTCGCTCGGGACGACCGTCTGACGGAGCAGCGCTCCGGCGACTTCGGCGGTCGAGAGAGGCGTCGCCAGGATGCCGCAGCGCTCGTCCGCCCGTTCGAGGACGAGCAGGTCGGTCGGCGCCATCTCGAGCGCTGTGCCGCCCCGCCATCGTCCGTCGATCGGCTGACGCCGTTTCGGCGAGCCCTCGGAATACGGCGCGACGTCCACGAGGTCGCCGAGCTCCGGGAACCAGGCGCCCGCCGCGGGGTCGAGGTTGAGCACGTGGAGGAGCCCTACGATCCGCGGCGGACGGTCGTTGGCGGAGAGCAGGAGCTTGTCGTCTCCGAGCGCACGCCAGCCGCGCCGGATCATCGACACCGTGAAGGTCGTCTTGCCGCCGCCGCTCGTGGCGACGCAAAGGAGGCCACGGCTGTCTCGGACGAGCCCCGCACCGTGCAGGGGGACCCAGCCGGCGCGTCGCCAGCCGGTCGTGAGGATGAGGCTCAGGAGATCCTCGATCTCGAAGGCGCGGTCGCCTCCGGCAAGTTCCTGCGGGATGTCCAGCCGCCACGTCTCGCCGCGGGATCCGAACGAGCCACACGCGAGCGCACCACCGAGCGTCGACGCCCGCAGCCCCTCGGGCGTCCTGTCGACGACCATGTTCGCCGCCTGGAGGTAGTCGCCGACGAAGGGAGGCTTCCCGGCGACACGCGTATCCGTGACGTCGATCGCGACCGTCCTGTCAACGGCACCGGTCGGCCACCGGACGTCATACAGCCCGAGCGTCGCGTCGATCACGTCGGCCGCCGGACCGGGCGCCATGGCCGCAGTGATGGCCAGCGGGCCGATCCGATACGTCCGTTCGGGTGGTCCGCTCACTCGGCGAGCGGGATGCTCGGGTCGAAGGCGCTCGTGATGACGCGCTGCAGCGGTTGTGCCTGGCGCTCGATCGTGATCGGCTGCCAGCGAGTCGGCGCCGAGCCGTCCACCGGCGCGACGGGATCGACGGGTTCGATCAGAGCTGCGTCGCGCAGCGAGTCGATCGCGGTCCGGATCGCGGCCTCGTCGGAACCCGGAGCGCCCCACGCATGGCAGCGCGCCAGGGCGTGGTCGTCGGTCGCCCCGACCTCGAAGAGGCTGACGAGGGACCAGCCGGTCGGATTGAGGAGGTAGAAGTACTTGGAATCGAGGTCGAGGAGCAAGGCTCCGTGGTCCAGGACGGTCGCGACGACATCCGGCCGCAGCGCCCAGGTCTGTCCGTTCCCGTCCGATCCCACCGGTCCACCTTCCCCATCCCGTGACCCGCGAGCTGCGGTCCCTCAGGGTCGAGTGTAGTGAACCGTCACCCGCCTCCGTCAGCAGTCGCGTCACGCCGCCGCAGCTGGCGTCGGCCGAACTTCGCGGCGAGCCGGAACGGCCGCGCGACCGAGTAGAGCGCGAAGAGCGGCCGCGGCAGCGCCACGGTTCCCCAGTCGGCGCCGCTCGGCGTGAACATCGCGTTCCACAGGTACCGCGCCTGGTCGCGCGTCCGCTCGCGCATCCGCGCATGGAAGAGGAACGGATCGGGTCGCGTGTCGGGCTCGACGAACAGAAGCCGTTTCGCCTCACGAGCGAGCGCCACGGCGACGCCGTCCTGGCGAAGCGGCGCGATCATGGCGTCCGGGAACCGTGCCCCGACGACCGACTCCGCGAGGAGCAGCCCGAGCGCGACCATCCGTCCGTTGCCCTGTGACCGAGAGCGACCCAGCAGGAGATCCCAGTCGACCCGCTCTCGTTGGGCGAGCATCGCGATGTCGACGACCCAGAGCAGGCGCTCCCAGCGGTGCTTCGAGCCGTGGACGCACAGCGCTTCGAGCTCGTCCTCGACGGCGAGTGCCGGGACCTCGGCACGGAGCAGCCGCGCTGTCGTGCGGCGCGAGATCATGCCAGCGTCATCCGCGGGCGGCGCGTAGTAGGTCGGGACGACGGCCCAATGGAGCTCGAGCCAGAGGTCGTCCTCATCGCGGACGAGTTCGAGCTCGCCCTGGTGGTCGACATAGACGTCCTGCTGCGCACGCGTCATCGGCTTCTCGGTGCGGAACCCGGAGGCGAGCAGGAGGTCGCGGGCGGGCCCGAGATCGCGCCTGTCCAGCAGGATGTCGAGGTCGAAGAACGATCGCGCCCGTAGATCGCCGTAGGCGCGCTGAGCGAGGAGCGGTCCCTTCCAGGGGATCGCGACGATCCCCGCGGCGTCGAGCCTGCGAAGGATCAGCAGCAGCTCACCGGTCAGCCGCAGCGTCCGCCGCGTGTGTTCGGCTGCGAATGTCTCGAGGTCCGCGCTGATGAGTCCGGGGACGCCCGCGACTCCGCTCGACGCCCGCCAGACGAGCGGCAACATCGAATGTCGCGCACCCTCGGTCATGACGCGAGCCCACTCGCGATGGGAGAGACCATCCACGGGCGCGGGACCGGCGGCCGCGGCATCCACGGTCCAGCGCGCGCACCAGAAGAGGAACTGCGCCGCCCGATCGTCGTCCGTCGAGGCTGTCCTGGTCGCCGTCACTGCGCGGGCGGTCGCGGGGGACGCCCGACGGCGGACGGGACTTTCGCCTCCGTTCGGGCAGCGGCGAGGCGCCTGCGGAGCCGGTCGATCCGGTACCCGGCCGCCTCGGCCGCCGTGGCGACCCGATCGACGAACTGCCGGTCGACGGTGTCCGTGCCGGCGGTCACGCGGTCCAGTCGGGCCGCCCATCGCAGCAGGTCGAGGAGCCGGTCACGATCGACGTACTCGACCCCTTCCCAGTTGTTCACGCCCATCGAGGACCGGACCGCCGGATCCGCCAGCCACGCCGCCAGGAGTCTCGCGTCGCGGCCGCTCGCTGGGCCGTCGATCGTGGACGGGCGCGGGAGCGCCAGGAGGACGCGGACGCGCTCCGCGACCTGCCACGCGTCGCCTTCGTCGAGCTCGAGGTGGCGGAGTCCGTTGGCGAGTGGTGTCGCGAGCCGGAGCTCGTCGAACCAGGCACGGGTCGTCGCGGTCGGATCGCCGCTGGGTGCGAGGCGGCCGATCGGCTCGAGAAAGAGCCATCCGAGGAACGCGCGTGCGGCGAGGCCGTCCATCCGCAGTTCCCGGGCCGCCATCGCGGTGACCGCATCGGCGGCCGTGGCCGCGGCAAGCTCGTGGGCCGCATCGGGTGGGACATTCGTCGCGTCCGCGATGGCGACGTAAAGGGCCTCGATGGCGTCCGTGAATGCGACGGCTGAGCCGGCCGACGCCCGGCCCGCGACGAGGTCCGCCGCCTCGGGTGCGGCGAAGATCGCCCGCAAAGGCGCATGCACCGGCTCCAGCTGGGTCAGACGCATCGACTCCGCGAGCGAAGGGACGCCCGTCCCGTCCAGCCGCGCGGCGAGCCGTGCCCATTGGCCGGATACGCCGTCGTGGACCTCGTGGAACTCCCAGAAGACATGGCTGCCATACGCGTCGAGCGAGAAGTCCAGCCCCCGGTCGCGGATCGCCGCGCACGATCGGACGTACTCGAGCCCGGTCCGACCGTCACGGAAGGTGACGAACATCGCCGGGTCGTTGGGGAGCCCGAGGCCGTCGGCGAGCGTCCGCCGGACCGTCCGCTTCGAACCGTCCGCGGCCTTGACCGCGTACCGGGCCGAACGGTGGATCCGCCCCGCCGTCGAGGCGAACCGGGTGTGATACAGCACGAGCGACCGCTGCGGTCCGGACCCGTTCGAATAGGCGAGGACTCCGTCATCGACGCCGTCTGCGGTCACGAAGTCGTAGAGCAGGAAGTCGGCCGACCCCGCGAACCAGCTCCGCCGATGGAGCAACGGGAAGATCTCCCGCTCGTGTCGCTCGATCAACCATGGGTCGGCTTCCTCGGCGACCATCGCCCGCCGGAACTCCATCCCGTACTTCTCGCCGAACCCCTGGACCTGGCCATGACCGAGCATCGGCAACCCGGGGAGCGTCGCGAGCACCGTCGCGACGCCGAAGTACTTGTCGCCCTTGCCGAACTGCTCGATGGCGGTCTTCTCGTCGGGGTTGCTCATGAAGTTGACGTAGCGCTGGAGGATCTCCGGATCGAACTCGATCGTCTCGCGGATGACCTTCCGGTAGCCCTTGCCGTCCTCGTCGCGGAGCATGTGCATGAACGCGCTGTTGTAGACGCGATGCATGCCGAGCGTCCGGACGAAATAGCCCTCGAGCAGCCAGAACGCCTCGGCGAGGAGCAGGGTGTCTGGGACCTCCGCGGCGACCCTGTCGACGACCTCACGCCAGAACTCGACCGGCATCCGGCGGTCGAACTCAGCTTTGGGCATCGCATGCTCAGCCCGGGATGGGATGCCGCCACCCTCGCCGGGCTCCGGCCACCACAGCCGCTCGATGTGCTTCTTGGCGAGCACCATCGCGGCGTCGAACCGGATGATCGGGAAGCGCCGCGCGACCTCGATGATCGTCCGGATGACCTGCTCGCGGACGGCTGGGTTGAGGAAGTCGAGCTGTGCCGTGTCGTTCCACGGGAAGCTCGTGCCGTCGTTGCCGTGGTAGACGTAGCGGTCGTCGCCGCTCGCGCGGTCCGATCTCTTGAAGACGACGGCGGCGTCGCTGTCGTCCCAGTAGTGGTCCTCGAGGACGATCGCCACGCGAGCGTCCGGTGACAGGTCGGGTCCGGTGAACGAATACGCCGGATACGGCGGCTCGGGAAGCGAGAGGAACCGATCCGGGTGCTCGATGACCCAACGCGAATCGATGCCCATGTGGTTGGGGACCATGTCACTCGCGAGGCGGATGCCGTGCGCCCATGCCCGGTCGCGGAGGTTCGCATACGCCGCTTCGCCGCCAAGGTCGTCGGCGATGCGGTAATCGTCGAGCGAGTACGCAGAGGCGACGGCGTCGGTGTTGCCGCGCATCCGCTTGATCGCCGCCGAGGCCTGCGACCGTTCCCACAGGCCGATCAGCCACAGCCCCGTGACGCCCCACGCGGCGAGCGTGGCAAGCTCCTCGTCGGGGATCGCGTCGAGCGTCCGGATGTCGCGGCGGTGCGTCCGCGACAGCTGGTCGAGCCAGACATATGTACTTTTCGCCATCAGCACGACTCGCGGCATCCACGCCGAATCGGACGAGAACGCGTCGGGCTCGTCGGCGGCCGCCTTGAACGAGGGCGGCTGTGGCCGACGATCGCCAGCGCCGACGCCCCCGAACCGCATGTGGAGCGCGCGCTCCTCCTCGGCGAGGACGCCGAGGGCCAGGTCGAACTCCCGGAGCAGGTCGTCGAGCGCCGACCCGAGGATGACGCCCCAGCGCGCGCGGACGAACCGAAGCTGCGCCGCGAGCGAGGTCGGCGCCTGGCGAGCGGGAAGACGGATCAGCTCGATCAGCGACAGCGCTTGACCCTCGCCTTCGATCGGCGGCCGGTCGGCGAACACCGCCTCGAGCCCGGCGATCGCCTCGTCGTAGCGCGCCCGCTCTGCGAGCGCGCGATCGTCGACGAGCTCGTGGATCGCGCCGATCGCGGGGTTCTCGTTCGCGATCCGCGTCAGCAGAAGCTCTTCCAGCCGCTCGGTCGGCGGGTCCGGGTCCGGTCCCGCGCCCGGGAACTCGTCCGCGAACCGGTCGAGCAGCACGTTCGCGTCGGGACCGAGCTCGGCCTCGATGTGCGCCAGCGCGTCCGCCATGGCGCCCGGCCGAACGGTCGTCTCGTAGTGGTCGATGAGCAGGTGCCCAGCCTCGTGGAGCAGCCCGAGCGCGGCGATCTCCCCTGCGTGGACGGCGGGTGCGCCGGCGCCACGGGCTCGGTTCATGCGCTCCGCCAGCCGCCGAATGCCGGCGAGGTCCGTCGCGACGAGGTCGCCGCGGATGCCGATCAGGGGTCGCCGGACGGCATACCGATCACGCGGCTCGCGGCGGAGGTGGAAGTCGCGGACGAGGCGGCCGTGGCCCATCGAGGAAGCATCGCACGGCCACGAGCCGCCGACGCGGCCGTGTCAGCTGGCGACGACGACGTGCTCCACGGCGCGGCGAAGAAGCTCGAGACCCGATGGATCGAAGTCGTATGTCCACGGCCGGATCCGGTCGGGACGTGAGAACCGGCGGTCGAGCCCGGCCGCGAGCGCCTCGCGCGACATGAGGATGATGTCCGCGGTCGCGTCGATGAGATCGAGGTCGTCGGGCTGCTCCATGAGCGCGGCGACGATCTCGACGCCGGTCGTCCCCGACAGCGTGAGGGTCTCGCGGATGTTGTCCGAGCCGCGCCACGACGCGCAGACGAGGCCGACCTTCGACCCCGCCGGCAGCTCGGCGATCTCGTGGACGAGCTCGACATAGGCCGGACCGACGATCATCGCGACGACCGGGACACGGCCGGCGACGAGCGCCTGGGCCTCGTCGGCATGGAACGTCGTCGTCGCGACCAGGTCGTAGTGGAACCGTTCGAGCCGGTCGGGGAGGTCCTCGAGCAGAGCGCCCTCGACCTCGATCACGCCACCGAACTCGTCGCTCAGGCGCTCGGCGTCGAAACCGGCGTCGGCGCTCGTGCACTCGGCGTAGAGGACCCGGACGTGGGGGCCTGGTCGCTTGCGTTCGGTGGCTGCCGCGAAGGTCGCCGCCGCGACCTCGTCGGCGGTGAACCCCGCCTGGGCCGCGCGACGGAGCATCTCGGCGACGATCCCCGCGAGGGCCTCGGCACCGCGGCGTTGCGGAGGCCGCTCGGCCACGTGCGTGCCCGCTCCGTGACGACTCGTGACGTATCCCGAATCGGCCAAACGACGATAGACCGCCCGGATCGTATTGGGGTTCACTCGCAGAGCCGCACCAAGCTCGCGCACGGGCGGCAACCGAGAGCCAGGCAACAGCCGACCGGAGTCGATCTGGTAGGTCAGCTGCCAGAAGATCTGGGTCGAGATCGGGACGTCGGAATCGCGCTCGACATCGAGCGCGCTGCCGGAGCCGCCTGTCGCAGGACCAAGGTCACGGTTGATTGACATAGTGTGCTAGTCCAAACTCGGATAGACTTGGCACAGGGAACCATACCAAGCAGGATGTGACTCGAAATGGACATCTTCTTCAGCCTGATCGCACTGTTCGCGGTCTTCGCCGTCTTCGGGGCGCTCGCGGTCCGCTACGGCGTGGACAGCCGGATCGACTCGACCGATCCGCGTCGGTCGCCGTACCCGGTCGGCATCGAGTTCTAGCCGCCGAACGCCGGCTGGCCGACCTCCTCGAGCGCCCGCCGGTAGATCTCCCCGCCATCGATCCCGTGACCGGGTGAGGTGAGGAGCCGGAGGTCGTCGATGAACCTCCGCTCGAGCGCGCTCGCGCCATCGACCTCCGTCGCCACGAGGCGCGCCGCTCGCGCCGCGGCCCGCAGGATGCTCGCGGTCTCGGCGCGTGTGGGATCGTCCCAGAACCAGCCGTCGCTCGCGAACATCGCGAGCCGCCATCGCTGAGCCTCCATCACATTCGCGAACGATCCCGTCGCAGACGCGCGGGACGACGCCCGGAACCGCCTCGCCGCAAAGGCTTCTGCTGTCTCGGCGCCGATCACCACGTCGACGTAGGCGTCGCGAGCCGCCCAGGGATCCACCCCGTCCCAGCCTCTTGCCGCCTGGTCGGTGGCCGCATCGATCCCCGCCGCCAGTCGGTCGAGCGCGGCGCGAAGAGGCCCCTTCCATCGGCCGTCCGGCACGCACCCGCAATCGCCGGCCCAGCGCGCCACGCCGTGATGGCAGCTCCACGACGTCCGCTCGACGATCTCGCCCGTCCGGAAGGTGCCCGGCACGGGCTCGGCGAGCGCCTCGGCCAGGCTCATGACATCGAACGCGCGATCGGGACCGCCTGCACCTGCCGCCAGCAGCCGTTCGAGGAACCGGTCGCGGAACTGCTGATGATGGCCGTACAGCTCGCCGTCCGTGCAGATCACGACGATCGGCGGCTCGTCGTCGGGCAGCGTGCCCGAGGCGAGCAGGGGGGCGATGCGCTCTGCCGCGAACGCGTCCGCGTCCGCCGTCGCGCGCGGCTCGAAGGAGACGGCCGCAGAGAGTCCGCCGTCATACGCGGCGACGACGATGTCACGACCGTCGCCGAGCTCGACCCGGTGTGGCCGACGCGTGTCGGCATGGCGGTCCGCGATCTGCCACGGCGCCAGGATCGTGTGGCGGATGCCCATCGAGGCCAGCAGGCGGAGGGTCGGCAGGTCGACCGCCGCTTCCGGGAGCCAGACACCAGTCGCCGGCCGGCCGAACCGGTAGGCGAAATCGCGCAATCCCCAGGCGATCTCGGTTCGACGGTCCGCGGCTGACGCGAGCGGCAGGATCGTGTGGTGGTACGGCTGGGCGAGACCGTTGTGCCCGAGATCCCCCTCGACGAAGCCTCGGTAGGCGACGGTGTCGCCGTCCTCGAGCCAGCTCGCCAGCGTCGGCCCGACGTCCCAGGACATCCGCGACAGGTTGCCGAGCTCGGCATTCGGCCGATAGCACTCAGCGCTCACGCGCGCCGTCCAATCGTGGGCGGGAGCTGCAGAACCGTCGGCCGGCACGACCCCGGTGAACGGATCGGCGCGCGACGGCTGGTAGAAGTGTCCGTGGACGACGAGGCGCCCTCGGCTCACGGTGCTCCCGGGGCGCGGGCCGCGCCGCGTTCGTCCTCGGCGTGGTCGACGGTCGTCGCGACGTCGTGCTGGATCGTCAGCGTCCTCGTCGCCCGGGGCTCGAGCGAGAGCGGCCACGAGACGAGGATCCCGGCGCCCTGGTAGACCCGCTCGAACCCGCCCTCGGAGTTCGAGACCGTCTCGACGGGCGCCCACCAGAGCGTCGCAGGCTCGGACACGGTCGTCGCGATCGAGAGCCCGACGTGGTCGTTGCCCTGGGCGAAGGACGTCACGGCATCGCTCGCGCCGCTGCCATCGTGCCTGTCGCGCACGCCCTCGGACTCGAACCAGGCCGCCGGGTTCCCGCCTCCGCCCAGAAGCATGAGCGTCCATTCGACCCCGAGCAGCGCGTCGACCGTGGCGTCCCCTCGATTCGTGACCTCGACGGTCAGGGCGAGCGTCGGTTCGCGCCGGTCGCCGCCGAGCACGACCGTCTTCGTCACGCGGACTACGGCCGAGCCGACCGTGGCGTCGCGCTCGACGACGATCCGACCGGGTCCGATCGCCACGACCCGGAACGGTCGGTCGACCGCGTCACCGAGTTCGACGGCTTCGCCGGCAGCCCACACGACCGGCGTCGTGCCGGGCGCGAGAAAGCGGACGAGTCCCGATCGGCGCTCGTACGGGTCGTAGTGAAGTCGGTCGGCGAGACCCGGCTCCTTGGTCAGGACGACGTCGTGGATCGATGCCGGGGCATCGCCGGCCGCGCTCTCGGCGTCCCTGGCGGCGCGTGACTCGCGCGCCATCCGTGCCTCATGGTCGCGCAACGTCTGGTGATATGCCTCCGGCCGCCGCCGCAGGACCGCCGCCAGGGCGTGGCGGACTACGCGGATGTCCCACCCGGCGATGCCCGCGCCCTCGTCGAGATCGATCGCGACGACCTGGCCGGCCGTCGCGAGACGAACGTCGTCGTGGCCGTCAAGGTCGAGGTCCATCAGGGCGGCGGCATCGAGCCGGCCTGCGGCCGTGTCCGCGATGTCCTCCGCGGCGATGAGGTGCGCGTGCGTCGCCAGCCGCATGTGCGCGATGTAGATCCCACCGAACACGCCGTGCCAATAGCAGTCGTTCGACTGCCCGCGATAGAGGTGGTCGAGTGCTCGGTCGCGCTCGGCTCCGTCGGCCATCGCGTGGACACCGTCGGACACCCGAAGCATCTGCTTGTGGAGGTCGTTGACCTCGCGGTACTTCACCTGGAAGTTCCGCCAGAACCCACCGCGAAGCCACCGGGCCTCCGGTCGACCGGCCGCCTTCGCCTCCTTCAGCGCCTGGTGGAACGCCAGGCTTTCGTCGGCGGGCAGCGCCCACTCGCCCATCTCCTCGTAGGAGGCTGTCGGGATGTACACGCGGCCGATCGGAGCGTGCTCGGCCAGCCAGGCCGAGGGCGTCGTGGTGCTGAGCCAGCCGGCGTTGGCCTCGAGCGCCTCGAAGAAGTCGTCGACCCAGCGGCCCTTGCCCCAACAGTGCTCCCAGGTCGTCGGCCACGAACCGAACTTCTCGCCGTCGTCGCCCATC
>JBJMNA010000185.1:0-19254 GCA_045804485.1 Chloroflexota bacterium | reverse complement strand
GGCATGGACGCCGTCCGCGCACACGAGGTCGACCTCGTCGCGTACGCGCTCGAGACGCTCCCGCGCGAGGTCCCCGATATCGAGCTGTACGGTCCGATGGACCCGGAGCTCCGCGGCGGCGTCGTCCCGTTCAACCTCCCCGGCATCCATCCGCACGATGTCGCGCAGGTGCTGGACCGCTACGGCATCGCGGTCCGCGCCGGCCACCACTGCACGATGCCGCTCCACGAGCGTTTGGACCTCGCGGCGACGGCGCGGGCCTCGTTCAACGTCTACTCGACGCGCGAGGACATCGACGCCCTCGCTGCGGGTCTGAAGGAAGTCCAGCGCGTCTTCAACGGCTGAGGGTCAGGCCGTCGGTCGCTCTTCAGAGAGACCGAGCCATCGCCAGACGATGAAGCATCCGGCGAGCAGGCCGATGATGGCGAAGATCACGGCCGCGGCAGCGTCCGACTCGTCGATGCGGTTTCCGACGATCGCGCCCAGGGCCACCGCTCCGATCAGGATCGTGATGGCGATCAGGCTCTGTCGCCTGATCGGAGTCGTGTCTGCTGGCAGGACCTGGTCCTCACCGGCCGCCGCGCTGCCCAGGAACGCCGCTTCTCGATCCCAGTAGGCCCGTTCCGCCTCCGACGGGACCTGGGCGCTCCGCGTCGCATCGATCTCGACTGTGACGCGCACCAAGGAGTCGCGGTCGTCGGGCGCGTCGAGGCTGATGCGGCCGGTGACATGCCAGTTGTCGGGCGACATCGCGACGATGCTCCTCAGCCGGGAGCCACGGGTGAACGCCAGGTTCGCTGTACCGGTCTGATCCGGGCCATCGTCCGCTGTGATCCGGTAGCCGCGTCGAGTGAGCGCTTGTGCGGCGCGAGTCCGCGCGACCTCGAGGGTCACCTCGGACGACCGTTCGAACCGGAAGACCCGGCCGAAGCGGTCGGCGGTCACTCGGTTCTCCCGAGATCTCGCATCGCTGCGGACACATCCCGCTCGCCGGTCGCTTCGAGACCCTCGATCGCGCCAGCGATGTCAGCATCGGACCGGTTCTGGCTCAGCTTCCACTTGCCTTCGACACGGTCGAGCAGGATCTCGACGCCGACGATGGCGCGAAGCTGACCTTCGACGTACGGCGGCGGCGCGTCGTCGACGGACCAGCGCTCAGCGCGGGGCCGCTCGTGGTGATCCGTCAGCCGCCGCACGTTCGCCTCGACCCACGCTGCGTCGTCGTGGATGACGAGCCGGCCGTACGCGTGGACGGTGATGTAGTTCCATGTCGGGACGACCCGGCCGTGCTCCCGCTTGGTCGCGTACCAGGCCGGCGAGATGTACGCGTCGGGCCCCGCGAGGATGACCATCGCGTCACCGATGGCCGGCGTCTTCCACTGCGCGTTGTTGCGCGCGACGTGTCCGAGGAGCGCTCCCCACTGTCCGACGTCGGCCCGCGAACCCGGCGCGTCCCAGACGAGCGGTAGCATCGTCGCAAGCAGACCATCCGCCGTTGCCGTGATGAGGTTCGCGGCGCGGCCGGACGCGAGCAACGCCCGGACGTCGGCGTCGTCGGGCTTGAAGTGAGCGGGGACGTACATCTCTCGCAGTATCGCTCCGCCTCGAGCTCTTGACGGGTTGATGGTCCCGAGTGGCATACACCGCGGCGGCCGTTCGCGGCGACCGCCGGTAATCCCGACCGTTGTGGTCGGAATTGCGGCTTCGCGCTACACTCAGACGAGCATGGACGACCTCTACCGCGACTACATCCTCGAGCACTATCGGCGGCCCCACAACTTCGGGGTCATCGAGGACGCCGACGCGTCGTACGAGGGAGCAAATCCCCTCTGTGGCGACCGGATCACGCTCATGCTCGGGGTGAACGACGGCGTCGTCGACCGCGTCGCGTTCACGGGTCGCGGCTGTGCCATCTCGCAGGCGAGTGCCAGCCTCCTGACCGACGAGATCAAGGGCAAGACGGTCGACGAAGTCGCTGCGATCCGCGCCGACGACCTCCTCGACCTGCTCGGCATCGACATCAGCCCGGCGCGGCTGAAGTGCGCGATGCTCAGCCACGACAGCCTCCAGCACGTGCTCGGCGACCTCGGGGTGGCCGCGCCCGAAGCCGAGGTCCAGGCATGACCCCGGTCAGCCTCTGGAACGAGCGCTTTTGCAGGTGTCTGCCGCCGGCCTGACGCCGGCCTCGGTCCGTCTACTCTCACCGCCCTGGCGCGAACCGCCGCCAGCCTGTCGAACACCGGAGCCCATCCGCCAATGCCGAAGTCCTACGCCGACCTCCTTCGCGAGGCGCGCGCGCAGATCAGAGAAGTCAGCCCGCAGGAGGTCGACGCCCTCCCCGCGGGCGCCGCGACGATCGTCGACGTCCGCGAGGCGTCCGAGTGGGAGCAGGGCCATCTGCCCGGCGCCCGCCACGTCTCGAAGTCCTATATCGAGCAGCAGATCGAGGGGATCGCGCCGGACCGTGACGCGCCCGTGATCCTGTATTGCGCGGGCGGCGTCCGCTCGCTGTTCGCGGCCCAGACTCTCGCCGATATGGGCTATACCGACGTCGCCTCGATGTCGGGCGGCTTCCAGCAGTGGAAGAGCGCCGGTCTCACGTTCGACACCCCGGTCGTGCTGACCGCGGAGCAGAAGCAGCGGTACAGCCGCCACCTTCTCATCCCGGAGGTCGGTGCCGAAGGGCAAGCGAAGCTCCTCGGCTCGAAGGCGCTGCTCATCGGCGCCGGCGGCCTCGGTTCGCCGGCCTCGCTCTACCTTGCGGCGGCGGGCGTCGGGACGATCGGCATCGTCGACTTCGACGTCGTCGACGTCAGCAACCTCCAGCGCCAGATCGTCCACACGACGGACCGGGTAGGGGAACGCAAGGTCGAGTCCGCCAAGAAGTCGATCAACGCGCTGAACCCCGAGATCAACGTCGTCGCCCACGAGGAGATGCTCGTCGCGTCCAACGTCGAGCGGATCATCGCCGGTTACGACGTCATCCTCGACGGCACCGACACCTTCGAGACGCGCTACATCCTGAACGACGCGGCGGTCGCTTCCGGGATCCCGGTCATCCACGCGTCGGTCTTCCGGTTCGAGGGCCAGCTCACGACGTTCATCCCGTTCGAGGGCCCGTGCTACCGCTGCCTCTACCCGACCCCGCCGCCGCCGGAGCTCGCACCCGGTTGCTCTGTCGCGGGCGTGCTCGGGGTGGTGCCCGGCATCCTCGGCATGCTCCAGGCGACCGAGGCGCTGAAGGTGCTCCTCGGGATCGGCGAGACGCTGGCCGGGCGACTGCTGCTGTTCGATGCCCTCGAGATGGAGTTCACCGAGCTCAAGCTGCGGCGTGACCCGAACTGCCCCGTCTGCTCGGATGCGGCCGTGGCGGCGCGCGAAGCCGGCGTCCCGTTCCAGGTCGATGGCGTCAACGTCGAGGCCCCGTTCCTGATGACCGGCTCGTTCGGGGGTGCCGCGTGAGCACGGTGTTCATCCCGTCCGTCCTGCGCGCGAACGTCGGCGGCGTGAAGTCGATCGAGCTCCCCGGCGATTCCATCCGCGACGTCGTCGGCGCGCTCATCGAAAAGCACCCGTCGCTGTCTGCGCAGATCCTGACCGACGACGGCGACCTCAACCGGTTCGTCAACGTCTACGTCAACGGCCAGGACGTCCGTTATCTGTCGGGGCTCGATACGCCGGTCGCGCCTGCCGACGAGGTCCGCCTCCTGCCGGCGATGGCCGGGGGCTGACCGATGGCCGTCCCGCGGCGGCTCCACGACGCCGAAGACGAGGCAACCGACGCCACAGAGGCGGCGCACGCCCACGCCCACGCGCACGAGGACGTCGTCCCGCACGGCGGCCGATACGGCGACATCCTCGAGGCGATCGGCCACACGCCGCTGGTCGAGATCCCGCGGATGTCACCCAAGCCCTCGGTCCGGATCTTCGCCAAGTTGGAGATGCTCAACCCGACCGGGTCCGTCAAGGACCGGGTCGCGAAGTACCTGATCGACGACCTCGAGGCGCGCGGGGCGCTCCACTCGGATTCGATCATCCTCGAACCGACGTCGGGGAACACGGGCATCGCGCTCGCCATGATCGGTCGGCGGAAGGGCTATCGCGTGGCGCTCGTCATGCCCGACAACGTCACCAACGAACGTCGCCAGATGGCCGCGCTCTTCGGGGCGGAGGTCATCGACTCCCCCGGGTCCCAGGGCAGTAACGGGGCGATCGCGTTGGCCAAGCACCTCGTCAGCAAGGACGAGCGCTTCGTGATGCCGTACCAGTACGGGAACGAGGCGAATCCACAGGCCCACTACGAGACGACCGGCCCCGAGATCCTCGCCGACTGCCCCGAGATCGACGTCTTCGTGGCGGGCCTGGGCACGGGCGGGACACTCATGGGGGTCGCCCGATACCTGCGTGAGACGAAGCCGGGCGTCCGGATCGTCGCCGCCGAGCCGCTGCCGGGCGAGCTCGTGTCGGGGTTGCGGTCGCTCGATGACGGGTTCATCCCCGAGATCCTCGACCCCTCGCTGATCGACGCGAAGTACCTCGTCTCGAACCGCGACGCGATCGCGGCCTTGCGCGAGCTGGTCTTCCGCGAGGGGATCTTCGCCGGGCCGTCGTGCGGAGCCGTCCTGGTCGCGGCAGCCCGCGAGGCGTCGCAGATGCGCGGCGGCACGATCGTCGCGCTGCTCCCCGACGGTGGCTGGAAGTACCTCTCGGCCGGCACCTTCTCGACGAACCTCGATGAGATGGAAGAGGCGCTCGAGGGCGGCGTCAACTGGTGGTGAGCGGCCCGGCGACGGTGTTCGTGCCGCCGTCCATCCGGGAGGCGATCGCGGCCCAGGCCCGGGCCGAATACCCGAACGAAGCCTGCGGGCTCATCATCGGCGACGCGCCGGCGGCCGACGGTGGCGTCGCCCTCGAGTACGTCCCGACCCGGAACAAGGCGGCGTCACCCTTCCGCTACGAGATCGAGCCCGCCGACCTGCTCCGCCTCACGATCGAGACCGACGACGCCGATCGGGTCTTCTGGGCGATCGTCCACTCGCACACCCACACACCGGCCGTCCCATCACCGACGGACGTCGGGCTCGCTTTTTATCCCGAATCGCTCTACGTCCTGGTGTCGCTCAGCGAGGACGAGGCCGGGCCGGAGGGCGAGCCGAGTCTTCGGGCATGGCGGATCGTCGACGGCCAGGTCTCCGAGGTCGAGATCCGATGAATCGCGCGGCGACGCGCGCCTAGTCGCAGGTCAGTCCCGTCTTCGGGACGGTCAGATCGAGCAGGTAGGCGTTCACCGCCTTCTGGACGCACGTGTCCGTCAGGTATGCCGTGTGGCCCTCGCCCTTGTGGGTGACCAGGACGGCCGACTCGAGCTCCTTGGCCAGCGCTTTCGCCCAGGCGTACGGCGTCGCCGGATCGCCCGTCGTGCCGACGATGACGATCGCGGGCGCCCCTGCAGCCCTCACCGGTGCGGGCGTCCGCTGGGCCGGGGTCGGCCAGAACGCACACGGCAGGTCGTTGTAGGCCATCAGGCCGGCAAAGTGTGGCGCGGACGCCCGAAGCTTCGTCGCCCACGAGCGATAGGTCGCGACGTCCGTCGGCGCCGGGAAGTCGAGGCAGGTGTTCGCGGTATACGCGTCCTGCTGGTTCGAATACGAGCCATTCGGTTTCCGGCCGCGATACGGGTCGGCGATGGCCAGGAGGAGTGACCCGTCACCGTGCTTGGCGAATTCGAGCGACGTCGCGAGGACCGGCCAGGATTCCTTGGCGTACAACGCGGCAAGGACCGCGAACGAGGCGATCGCCGGTCCGACGCGCCGTCTGGTGTGAAGCAGCGGCGCCGGCAGCGACGTCGTATCGATCGACGCCATCAGCGCATCGAATGCCTTCTTCGACCTGCCCTTCTCGTGGAAGGCGCAGTCGGTCCGTGCAGCGCAATCGTCGAGGAAGCTCGTCAGTGCCTTCTCGAAGGCGCCCGCCTGACCGAACCGGAGCTGCTCGAGGTCGAGCGATGGATCGATCGCGCCATCGAGGACCATCGCCCGGATCCTGTCCGGGAATCGATCGGCGTAGAGCGACCCGATGAGCGTGCCGTACGAGAACCCGAGGTAGGTGAGCTTTTGGTCGCCGACCGCCTGGCGGATCACGTCGAGGTCCTGGGCAACGGCGTTCGTCGAGAGGTACGGGAGCGTCGTGTCATTGCGCTTCGCGCATTCGCCGGCATAGGCACGGGCGGCGTCAACGAGCTGCTGGAACTCCTTGTCGTCGTCGGGCGACGGATCGAGCTTCGCCTGCGCATCGAGGTTGTCGATGCAGCGGATCGCGCTGCTCTGGTTCACGCCGCGGGGGTCGAACCCGACGATGTCGAACTTCTTGCGGAGCGCGGCCGGGATGATCTTCGCCTCGCTCGCTTGCCGGACGAAGTCGATGCCGGATGCGCCCGGCCCACCCGGATTGACGAGAAGCGAGCCGACCCGGCCCTTCGGGTCGGTCGACGCCAGGCGGAGGAGCCGGATGTCGAGATAGCCCTTCGAGAGCGCGTCGTAGTCGCGCGGGACGCGGACGTCGGCGCAGGTCAAGCCCTTGCCGCAGTCCGTCCAAAGGGCCAGCGGCACGACGACACCCGCGGATGGCGAGGGCGCGGCGGATGTGCCGGGGCTCGCCGATGCCGACGCCGACGGCGATCCCGCCAGCACGGCGACGACCGATGGCGTCGGTGCCGGAAGCGTCGCGTCGCACGCTGAAACCAGCGCGATGGTCAGGAGGGTGGCGAGTACGTGCTTCCCCGGCGAGCGCCACGACATGAGGTGGGGAGGATACGCCCGGCCGTTCTATCCTGAGCCATGACCCCGAGATCGGCCACCCTCGTCGCACTCGGGCTCGGGGCGCTCGCGGTGATCCTCGCGACGGTCGCGGGCTCGACCGAGAACCTGCTCGACCCGCTTGTCCATCCGCCGGCATTCGTGCGCGCCGCTCTCGTCGGAGGATCGGTTGCCGTCGCCGTCGTGCTGCTGTCGCGAGGTCTCGCGCGGCTGGCGAGCGGGACCGACGACGTTCCCGGACTGGTCCGAGGCGTTCGGCTCGTCTTCCTCGCCGTCGCTGCCCTCGCCGCCGCGGCTGGCTGGCTGCTGGGCGCTGCTCTGCCGCTGCTCGTCGCGCTCGTGATCGCGGGCATCGACGTGATCGAGACGTCGTTCCTGCTGCTGGTCGTGAACGGGAGCGCCGTCAACGGCCGGGGCTGACCCCGGCGATCGCAGCCAGCAGACCCTCCGCGTCGAGCGGAACCACCGGCAGTCGCATCCGTGCGGCGATCCGCGCGGCCGGCGGCGGCGTCAGACCGGTCGAGGCGAGAAGCTCCCGGTTGCCCGGAGCGAAGACGGTGTCCGGCGGTCCGTCGGCGACCACGACGCCGTCGCGCATGACCACGATCCGTCCGAACCCGGTGGCGGCGAACTCCATATCGTGGGTGATCGCAACGACCGTCCGACCAGCCGCGCGCATCGCCTGCACGACGGCCCCGACGCGCAGCACGCCCTCGGCATCCTGGCCCGTCGTCGGCTCGTCCAGGACGAGGACCGCCGGATCCATGGCGAGAATGCCCGCGAGCGCGACGAGCTTCCGGCGCGACAGGTCGAGGTCATATGGGTTCGTCGCACGCTGATCGGCGAGGCCGACGGCGTCGAGGCTGGCCGTCACCCGCGCCGCGATCTCCTTCGCAGGCACTTTCAGGTTCCGCGGCCCGAACGCGACCTCCTTTTCGACGGAACGCTCGAACAGCTGCTCATCGGGGTTCTGGAAGACGAACCCGACGGTCGCCGCGAGGTCGGCGATCGATCGGTCGTCGGTCGGCTTGCCGTCGATGAGGACGCGGCCGCTCGCCGGGCGGAGGAGGCCGTTGAGGTGCTTGACGAGCGTCGTCTTGCCGGACCCGTTCTGGCCGAGGACGGCGACGGTCTCCCCGGGTTCGATCGTGAGGGAGACGCCGCGTACCGCCTCGATGCCCGTGGGATAGCGGTGGGCGAGATCCTCGAACGCGACGCGTACGGGAGCGCGCGCACCCGCCGGCGTCCAGCGGGGTGTCTCTTCCGGGGTCTCGGCGGTCGGCGGTGCTGGCGTCGTGCCCGCCGTGCGGAGGCCGACAGCGATCGCCTCCTCGTCGAATGCCTGCGAGGGCGGCAGGCCAGCCGCGACCGCGAGGCGGACGAGCGTCGGTGTCGGCGGTCCGCCGGCTTTCTGAGCCGTCGCGAGCGCTCCGCCGGGGACGTCGAAGGCGACCGAACGGCCGCCCTCCAGGACGAGCAGGCGATCCATCCGTCCGACGACGCTCGGGTCGTGCGCGGCGCACAGGATCGCGGAACCAGCGCGCGCGAGCTCCTCGAGCAGGTCCGCGACGGACAGCGTCCCGGCGGGATCCAGCTGCGCTGTCGGTTCGTCGAGGACGAGGACGCCGGTCCCCATCGCCACGATGCTCGCGATCGCGACCCGTTGCTGCTCGCCACCGGAGAGCGCGAACGGCTCCCGGTCGGCGAGATGCGCGATCGACAGCCGCGCGAGCGTCGCGTCGATCCTGGCGTCCATCTCGTCGCGCGCGACGCCAAGGTTCTCGAGTCCGAACGCCAGCTCCTCGCGCACGGTCAGCTTCGATGCCGACAGCTGGTTCGCGGGCGTCGCGAAGACGATCCCGACCCGACCGAGGAGCGCTCCGCCAGCGGCCGTGGCGGCGTCCTGACCGTCGATCACCACCCGGCCATCGACCTTCGCGCGGACGACCCGCGGGATGAAGCCAGCGGCTGCGAGCGCAAGCGTCGATTTGCCGGCACCCGTCCGGCCGGCGATGCCGACCTGCTCGCCGGCCGCCACTGACACCGAGACGCGGTGGAGCGCCGGCTCCCGGCGGCCGGGATACCGGATCCCGAGATCGGTGATGTCGAGCGGAGCGGCGCCCGCCGCGTCCGGCGACTCGGATGCCTCCGATGCCTGGGCTGTCATCGCCCGACGACACCCAGCGCGAACAGGACGACCACGACCGCAGTGAGGCCGATGAGCAGCCTCAGCCATCGGTCGACGCCCGGATCCGCGACGGTCCGGTACGCCGTCCTCCCGGGCCGTGCCCCGAACCCGCGCGCCTCCAGCGCGAACGTTCGCTCGCGCGCGTCCACGAGCGAACCGAGCAACACCGGCCCGATCAGCGGCACGAGCGACCGGATCCGCCGGACGAACGACCCTTCGAGCGAGAGGCCACGTGCCTGCTGCGCCTCGAGGATGGCGCCCGCTCGGGTCCGCATCCGCGGAACGAGCTGGACCGCCGACAGGACGACGAAAGCGATCCGGTGGCTCGCGCCACGCGCGATCAGCGTCTCGAGCATGTCATCGGCGAGGGTCGTGAACAGGAACGTGACCGACGCCAGGAACGCGACGAGCACTCGCCCCGCCGAGATGAGTCCGAATGACAGTCCCTCGCGCGTCACCGCGAACGGCCCGAGCGATACGAGGACGTCCTTCGCCGCAGGGAAGAACAGAGCGTTGATCACGACGATGGACGCGAGCAGGACGGCCGGGATGCGCATCGCGCGCACGAGCGGCCGAAGCAGGCCGGCACTCCACGCCGCGACCAGGATCGCGATGGCCAGCACCGGCAGGACGAGCGGCGGCAACAGGAACGCCGCGAGCAGGACAAGACCGAGCGCGAGGAGCTTGGTGAGCGGATTGCGCCGGTGGAGCCAGCTCGATCCGGCGATGTAGTACCCGGTGGTCGCGGACATCCCTCGTCGTCAGCCGCGCGCCAACGGCCCAGCGGCCGCCGTTATCGGTCGTCGCGTCACTCCGCGACCGTGGTCTCGCCGCGGCTGTACATCGTCCGAACGGTCACCGGCAGCGCGCCCAGGATCAGGAAGACGATCGTGTAGCTGATCGTCTTGTCGAGGGGGTCGCTGACGAAGCCCTGCGCGAACGCCGACTGGAGGACGTTGAGCCCGAGCGTCCGGAAGAGCGCGACGAGAGCGTCGGTGCCGCCACCGGTCACACCGCCGAAGACGCCAGCCGCGATCGGCGCCGAGATCGCCGCGGCGACGAGGCCCGTCGTCAGGCCACCGATCCAGACCGGGAACAGCCGCGCGTTCTCGCCGCGTCGCGCCCATGTCCATGCGCCGAAGGCGACGAGGACGGCAACAACGGCCGCGCCGATGAACCCGAGCGGGTCGGGCAGGGCGAGACCAGTCAGGTTGGCGCCGCCCAGGAAGGGGTCCGGGGTTCCGTCGGCCTTGACGCCGGTGATGGTCGAGAAGTACCCGGTCGGGCTGAACAGCAGCCGCAGGATCGCGAAGACGAGAGCGAACGCAGCGATCGTCGTCGCGCCGATCAGATATTGGCGGATGACGGGGTCGGGTCCGGTGAAGGCGAAGACGGTCTGGCTCGCGATCCATCCGACGACCACGCCGACGGCGATGGATCCGGCGGCGATGGCGAGGAACGACCACTGGTTGCGCGTCAGCTCGTCGGCGTCCGTGACGCTCAGGTTCGGGATGCCGATCGTCGCCTGGATGACCAGGAACATGACGAACGCCCCGACGATGCCCGCCGCCAGTGAGAGGAACCCGCCGACGCGCACGTCATCCGGTCGGAGTTGGAAGACGCCGCGGCTCGCCCAGAACCCGGCCATCAGGCCGATGACGCCGGCGACGGGTGCGAAGAACGCGGCGGTCGGGCCGGCGCCTCCCGGGACCGGAAGGATCGACCAGATCAGATTCGACAGGATGCCCGTCAACGCGCCGGCCCACGGGCCTGCGAGGGCGCCGACCAGGACCGTCCCGATGGAGTCGAGGTAGATCGGCAACCGGAGCGCGACGGCGATCGACCCGACGGCGATGTTGATGGCGATGGCGACCGGCATCAGGGTCAGGACCGCCGTGGTGAGATCGCGCGACCGCCGCGCGATGACCGCGAACAGGACGACACCGACGAGGAGGGCGACGAGGTACGCGAGCTGGATGGGAGCCACGCACGGGGTCGTCTGACCCTCCGTGCAGACCTTCAACCAGTCGAAGTTCATGCCGTCCTCCGATCGCGTCTTCGCTCGGTCGCCCCCGTCGACCGCAAACTCCTCGTTAGCGTGCCATGTTGGAGCGGTCTGCCGCCAGTCCGCCGACGCGCTCGACCAGCCGGTCGAGGAACTCCGGGACGTTCGCCGACACCGCGACGTCGAGGTTCGGTGGCTTGCCCGTCAGGCGACGTCGGTCGGCGACCGTCATCCCGGTCGTCAGCTCGCCACGCGTCTCCACGTCCACGAACCAGGCCTCGGTCGTGACGAGGCTCCGATCGAGCGCCGCGGCGACCGCGAGCGCGTCGTGGATGAACGCGCCGTAGAAGCCGTCGTACCGAAGGTGGAACTCCATGTAGTAGCGGAGCGCGTCCGCGACATACCGGACGATCGGGTTGCTCGCGACCGATCTCGTCGCCTGCATCGGGTCCTCGCCGCGCGCGAGCGCGATCGAGTCATCCGGCGTGCTGCCGGCGCGGCGGGCGAGCCGGACGACGTCGTCGGGCACGATGCGTGCCTGTTCAGTGACGTCGAGGCCGAGAGCAAGGGGAAGCGGGATCGACGGATCCGCCTCGCGCGCGTCGGCCCACGCCCGAAAGACGATCTTCGCCGCGTCGGGATCGCAGTGGATGTTCCACTCGTTCGTCTGGGTCGAGTTGCCCGGGACGCCGAACGCGCCGCCCATCAGGGTGTAGCCCTTCAGCAGTCTGGGCAACGCGGGCTCGCGAAGGACCGCGAGCGCGAGGTTCGTGAGAGGCCCCAGGGTGATGAGCGTCAGCTGGCTCGGCCGCCGCCGTGCCTCCTCGAGGATCAGGTCCACGGCATGGCGGTCGGACAGCGCCGCGCTCGGTGGCGGAAGCTCGGCGAACCCGAGACCCTGCGGCCCGTGCGTCTCCTCGGTCGTCTCGAGCTGGCGGACGAGCGGGATCTCGCGCCCCAGCGCGACCTCGACATCCGATCGCCCCGCGAGTTCGAGGATGGCACGTGTGTTGATCGCGACCTGCCGGGCGGCGACGTTGCCCGAGACACAGGTCGCGGCGACGATCTCGGCGTCGGGCGATCCCGCTGCGTAGAGCAGGGCAAGGCTGTCGTCGATGCCGGTGTCGACATCGATGAGGAGCGGCGTCGGCGTCGTGTCGGCGGTCACCCGCCGATGCTAGCCGAGGGCGTGGAGGACGCGTTCGATGGCCTCGGCCTTCCCGAGGTCGTCGACGTCGACGATGTGCGCGCCGATCTCCCGCGCGAGCGGCTCGCGCTTCACCGCTTGTGCAGCGAGGAATTCCTCGGGGTGTTCGCCATACGCCGGTCGGTGCTCGTCCGCCGAATCGAAACGTTTCGCGAGGACCGCCGGCGATGCGTGCAGCCAGATGACCACCACATCGTCCCGGGCCATCGCCTCCCGGCAGCGCGGGTCGTCGATGACGCTCCCGGCGGCACTGATGACGTTGGGTTCGGGGCTCGCGAGAGCGTCGAGAAGCTGCTTGGCCTCGCGGGCGTGCATCGCGTCGACGCCGTCGGTGTTTCGCAGCTCGCGAACGGTCCGACCTGTCTCGTTCTCGATGTCGACGTCTGAATCGCGCCACTCGCGTCCGAGCTGTTTGGCGATCGCGCGGCCGGTCGTCGTCTTGCCGGAGCCCATCAGCCCGGTGATGACGATGTGCCGGGGGATATCGCTCATGCACGAAGCGTATGCCCGTACACTCGGTCGCGTGGACGCCGCCGCACTGATCGCACCGCCCGCAACGATCGGGATCCTCGGTGGAGGCCAGCTCGGCCGGATGCTGGCGATCGCGGCACGGGCGATGGGGTACCGCATCGTCGTGCTGGATCCGGACCCTGGGTGTCCCGCAGCCTCGGTCGCCGACGAGGTCGTGGTCGGCGGGTATGACGACGTCGCCGCGGCCCGGCGGTTGGCCGAGCTCAGTGACGTCGTCACGTACGAGCTCGAGCATGTCGCCGCGGAGGTGGTCGAGGCATGCGCGGCGGTCGCGCCGGTCCGGCCCGGGATCCGACCTCTCCTGGTCACCCAGGACCGGCTCGCGGAGCGCCGGTTCGTGGAGGGTGCCGGGATCGCGGTCGCGCCGTGGCGCCAGGTCCGGTCCGTTGCCGAGGCGCTGGGGGCCGCGGACGAACTCGGCCTGCCGTTGCGCCTGAAGGTGCCGATCGGCGGCTACGACGGGCGCGGGCAGGTCCGCATCGTGGACCACGCCGACCTCGACGGTGCGTGGGACGTCCTCGGGCGGGCGCCAGGCACGGCGCTCCTCGCCGAGCGTGAGCTCGTTTTCGAGGCCGAGGTCTCGATCATCGTGGCGCGCGCGCTCGAGGGGTCGTGCACGGCCTTTCCCGTCGCGAGGAACCGCCACGACGAGGGGATCCTGGTCGAATCCGTGGCGCCCGCGCCGGTCTCGAGCGATGTGGCCGCCCGTGCCACCGCGATCGGTGGGACCCTGGCGGCTGCCATGGACCTGTGCGGGACGCTGACAGCCGAGCTCTTCCTGCTCCACGACGGTTCGCTGGTCGTGAACGAGCTCGCGCCACGTGTCCACAACTCCGGCCATTGGACGATCGAAGGCGCGGCGACGTCGCAGTTCGAGCAGCACGTACGCGCGATCACCGGGCTTGGTCTGGGGTCGACGGCCGCGCTCAGGCCGACCGCGATGGTCAACATCCTGGGCACGGGTTCGCGCCGCCCTGCCCGACTCCACGGCGTGGACATCGCGCTCGCTGACCCGGCCGTCCACCTCCATCTGTACGACAAGCGCGAGGTCTTCGAGCGCCGCAAGATGGGCCACCTCACCGCGCTCGATGTCGACACGGATGCGGCGCTCGCACGTGCCCAGCGCGCGCTCGCGTCGCTGACCTGGGAGGACGCCGGATGACCGACTCGACCGCGACGCCGGTCGTCGGGATCGTCGGCGGCAGCAAGTCGGACTTCCCGACGCTCCAGGCTGCGGTCGCCATCCTCGACGAGCTCGGCGTGGCGTCGGAGCTGAAGGTCGTCTCCGCCCACCGGACGCCGGACCGCCTCTTCCGCTACGCCGAGGAGGCGCCGGGACGCGGGATCAAGGTGATCATCGCGGGCGCGGGTGGTGCCGCCCACCTCCCAGGCATGGTCGCCGCGAAGACGGCGCTGCCCGTCATCGGCGTCCCGATCCCGACCAAGCATCTTGGCGGACTCGATTCGCTGCTCTCGATCGTCCAGATGCCGCGGGGCGTGCCGGTCGCCACGGTCGCGATCGGGAATGCGACGAACGCCGGCCTGCTCGCGGCGGCCATCCTGGCGCTGTCCGATCCGGCCCTTGCCGCGCGGCTTGCCGCGTGGCGTGCCGGTCAGACCGAGGCGGTCCTCGACGATTCCTAGCTCGCCTGGGCGAACACGTCGCTCATCGGCCGTCGGCCCAGGGCGTCACGGCTCCCGTGATCCCGACCGGGAGTGACCACAGCGTCGACGTCGCGGTGATGAAGAGCCGCTGCCCATCCGGCCCTCCGAACTGGCAGTTGCTCGCCTCCTCCGGAAGGATGATCCGCCCGAGCTCGACGCCCTCGGCGTCAAGGACGTGGATCCCGTCGCCGGCCGACGTCCAGACGTTGCCGTCGACATCGACCCGAAAGCCGTCCGAGACGCCGGGCTCCATGACAGAGAAAACGCGCGGCCGTTCGAGCCGCCCGTCGACGACGTCGAACGCGAGGATGTGGTGGTTGCCATCGGGATCGCGCGCGATCGATGTGTCCGAGACGTACATGACGCTCTCGTCCGGCGAGAACGCCAGGCCGTTCGGGTGCTTCAGGTCGCGGCTGGCTATCTTCACCTGCCGCGTCTCCCGGTCGACGCGGTAGACGAAGCAGCCCTCCTGCTCGGAGTCGGCCTTGTAGCCCTCGGAGTCGTCGAGGATCCCGTACGGCGGGTCCGTGAACCAGATCGCGCCGTCTGACGCGACGACGATGTCGTTCGGGGAGTTGAATCGCCGGCCACCGAACCGGTCGACGACGGTCGTCCGCGAACCGTCCCGCTCGTATCGCGCGATCCGGCGGAGCCCGTGCTCGCAGGCGAGGACCGTGCCGTCGTGGTCGAGCGTGTGACCGTTGGCGAAGTCCGACGGCCGGAACAGGATCGAATCGCCGTCGGCATCTGACCAGCGACGGACGGCGTTGCTCCGGACGTCGCTCCAGAGCAGGGCGTCCTCGCGGGGGAGGTAGACGGGTCCTTCCGCCCAGATCGCGCCGTCAGTATGCGGGGTGATCGGCGTGCCGTCCGGGACGAGGAGGTCGAAGCGTGGGTCGAAGACGACGCGCATGACCGGCACGGAGACGCCGAGTCGAAGGGTCACCGCGCGACCTCGGGCGTCGCCGGCGTCGAGGTCGGGACCGGAGCCTCGCGATGCTCGGCGAGGTGGAGTCCGAGGTCCAGCCCCGTCTTGAGTAGAACGAGGATCAGCACGGCCGCTGATGGCGCACCGGTCATGGCGATCGCCATCCCGCCGACGATGATCGTCAAGTGGAGGATGAACAGGCGTGGATATGGGGCGGCCATCTGTCTGCTGACGCTCGTCCGCAGGTATTCACCGCGTCCGATGTAGTTGAACCAGTACGAGACGCCGTGGCTCAGGGCGAGGCCGATCAGCACGAACAGGACAGCCAGCGGATCGTTGGCGATCCCGGCCGACTCGCCGCCGAACGCCTGGAACTGCGGGAGCGTCAGCACGAAGATCCCGTGGACGACCCAGAAGATCCCGTAGTGGATCAGGAAGAATGGGATCAGGGTGGCTTTCGCGGCAGCGCCGCCCACGACGGGACGCCCGTTGTAGAGCATCGCCGAACGGCCGGTCGGCTCGGGGCCTGCGGCCTTGGCCATCTTGAGGACGTTGAAGACGCCGACCACCCCGTTTTCGAGCCAGTAGATCGTGAGGATCGTCCAGACGTTCCAGCCGAGGAACAGGACGCCGACCAGCGGGATGGCGTTCGCGACGACCAGCGCGACGACGGCACCGACCGATGAACCGACCCGATACCAGGCGATGAGGCGCTCCATGCGCCTCCGATGCTAGCGGTCCGCGCCGGTCGCGGGCTACTCCGGGAGCTCGACCGGCGTGACCGAGACGGTGCGGGCTTGACCGTCCCGATCGATCCTGACGTCGACAGATCGACCGATCAGATCGCCCACGAGCCGCCGCTGGAGATCGCCGACGCCTTCGATCGGCTGACCGTCGAGCTCGACGACGACGTCGCCCACGCGGAGGCCTCCGGTCGCCGCCGGGCTCGGCTCGAGCAGCTGGATGATCTCGAGGCCGCGCTTCCGGCCGATCCGGTCGGCGACGGGGTCGGCAAGCGTCCGGGTCCCGCCGACGATGCCGAGGAACGCGCGGCGCACACGGCCGTGGACGATGAGCGATTCGATGATGGTTCGCGTCCCGGCGTCGATGGGCACCGCCAGCCCGAGTCCGACGCCCGCGACGGCCGTGTTGATGCCGACGACACGCCCGCGTGAGTCGGCCAGCGCACCGCCGGAATTCCCAGGGTTGAGGGCCGCATCCGTCTGGATGACATTCTCGACGAGCCGGTTCGTCCGGCCGTCGCGCATGCCGAGCGACCGTCCGAGCGCGCTCACGACGCCGGCCGTCACAGTGCCCGCGAACCCGAGCGGGTTCCCGATCGCGACGACGAGCTGGCCGACCTTGAGCCGCGCGGCATCCCCCAACGGCGCCGGCGTCGGGCTGCCCCGAGTCGTCCGGATGACGGCGAGGTCGGACAGCGGATCGCGCCCGACCACCTCGAAGGGGAGCTCGTCGCCGTCCACGAACGTGGCCGTGCCACGCTCCGATCCGGCGATGACATGGGCCGAGGTCAGGAGGTAGCCGACCGGCTCGATGGCGACCGCCGACCCTGCACCGCCTCCGGACCAGCCGCCGACCTGACGGGTGACGCGCAGGCTGGCGACCGATGGGATCAGTCGCTCGGCCGCGGTCGAGACCGCGACGGAATACGCGTCGAGGAGCTCACCGTCGCGGTCGGGGTCGGCCTCATCCGGGAGCGCGACGAGATCGGGCCTCGGAGCGGGCGCGAGCACCGGATCAGGCCTCGCCGGTGGCGGTGGCGCCGCCCCCGACCTGGACCGTCCGCTCGTCCGTACCGCGGACGACCTTCACCTCGAACGGCGCCTCGACCGATCCGAGCACCGTGTAGAGGTCGTCAGCGTCGGTGATCGGCTTGCCGCCGACCTCGACGATCAGGTCGCCTGCCTGGATACCCGCGGCGGCCGCGAGCGAACCGTCCTCGACGCCGCGGACGAGGATGCCATCACGCTCCGGAAGGCCGACCGAGCGTCGAAGCCGGCGGGCGACATGTGCGGGAGCCACGGCCACGCCCAGCCGAGGCCGGCTTGGCGACTCACCGCGTGAGAGCGCGTCGACCCGTGAGCGGAGGGCGGCGTCCGCCGGGAGCGCGAGGTAGAACCCTTCGCCGATCCGATTCGTATTGATCCCGACCAGCTTGCCGCTCGCATCGAGGAGCGCGCCACCGGACGACCCGGGGGCCATCGGTGCCGTGTGCTCGAGGCTGCCTTCGATGCGCCGGCCGCCCGGTCCGCGGAAGGCTCGGGCGATCGCCGACACCATGCCGAAGGTGACCCGCGTCCCGCCGCCGTGGCTCGCGCTTGCTCCGAACACGGCGGTGCCGACGGCGAGGTCTCCGCCGTCCGACCACTCGACCGGCTTCGCGCCGGCGGTGTCGACGTCGATCACCGCGAGGTCGCCGTCGCCATCCCAGCCGGCGACGGTCCCGCGCGTGCGACGGCCGTCACCGAACGTGACGGTGACTTCGTCGCCGCGCAGGTTATGGGCGTTCGTCAGGACTTTGCCGTCGGAGACGACGACGCCGGAGCCGCGGGTGCCGCGACCGATTCCGACGACGGACGGGCCGACGCGATCGGCGACGGTCGTGACGGCTGTCTGGAGCTCTTCGATGACGGTCATGTCGTTCGTTTCCTCGTGGTTGCTTCGTCGGATAGACTTGTGACTTGCAATCTACTACTGACAACGAGCGATGACAAGCCCCGACCTCACACGTACCATCGACCCCATGGCCGACCCCGCGATCCAGCGCGACCCGTCGCCGCTCGAAGCGGCGCTCGAGAGGGTCGGCGATCGATGGAGCCTCCTCATCGTCGAGGCGCTGCTCGACGGCCCTCGGCGGTTCAATGAGGTGGCGCTCGCGGTCCCCGGGATCGCGCCGAACATCCTGACGGACCGGCTGCGCCGCCTCGAACGCCAGCGGATCGTGGTGGCGACGCCATACCAGCAGCGCCCACCGCGGATGTCCTACGGCCTGACCGTCGACGGGCACGACCTCGCCTCCGTGCTCCGGATGCTTGCCGACTGGGGTTCGCGCGGGACTCCCGACGCGGACCCGACCCGGCACGGACTGTGCGGCACGCCCCTCGAGACGCGTTGGTACTGCCCGACCTGCGAGGTCGCCGTCGAGGACCCTGACGCCGATGGAGCGCGAACGCTCTAGCGGGCGCGGCGGCGACCCCGGCTACACTCGGCGCGTGGAAGACGAGCGCTGGGAACCCGGGATGCCGGTCCTCGACCGGCAGGCGGTGCGCGCGCCGGTCCTGCCGCCAAGCCTCCAGGGTCTACCGCCGAGGTCCGTCCCCGAAGTCGAGCCGACGCCGCTCCAGAAGCACTACATCAACCTGAGCGTCATCGTGCTCATCTGTGGCGCCATCGCGATCAGTGCCCTCGAACTCGGAACCCCGCTCGGCAGCCCGCTGGTCAAAGTGTGCGTGCTGATCGCGGCGCCTCTCCTCGTCATCACCACCGCCGACGCCGTCCTGCGCATCTGGCGGTCTGCGTGGGCGTGGATGCCCGTCGACCGGACGAAGGGCGTGTTCCGGCTGGCATGGGTCGCCGTCAGCGTCGTCGGGCTCGCCGCGCTGATCGCGGCGTCGCTCATCGTCATCCTCGCGTGACGGGCATCAGATGACGGATCGCCCACACGACCGCGGCCCGGACGGCCGCTCGACGGACCTGCCCTCGGGCGGTGGCGTCCCGCGCTGGATGGCCGCGTCGCTCAACTTCTGTTCGCGCTGCGGCGCCCCTCTGGCATTCGGTGCCGTCGAGGGCGAAGACCGACACCGGTTGGCATGCACGGTGTGCGGGCACATCGCGTACGTGAACCCGCGGCTTGTCGTCACGACTCTGCCCATCACCGATGCCGGAGAGATCGTC
>JBJMNA010000184.1:0-10841 GCA_045804485.1 Chloroflexota bacterium | reverse complement strand
GCGCGGACGGTCAAGCGTGCGTCCCGGGCGGTCAGTCGCCCCCGCGGATCTCGAACCGCGCCAGCCGCCAGCTCGCGAGCGCCGACGCTCCGGCGAGCACCGCGACGAGCACGACGACGCTGACCGTCGGCACGAGCGGGTCGTTCGGGACGCGCACCCCGAGCGCGGCAGTCAGCCCGAGCGTGGCCTGGCGGATCGACAGGAACTTCGTCCCCTCGAGCAGCCCCGACAGGACGCCTTCCCAGATCAGGACGTAGGCGAGACCGAGCAGCAACGCCCGGCTCGTGAAGATGCTGAGCGCGACGAACGCCGCTGCATACGCGCTGCCGCCGACGAGACAGGCGATCGAATACGCGAGGACGGTCGTCATCGTGTCGCCGGTTCGGCTGCCGAGGAGGAGCCCGGTCAGGACCACAGCCGGCACCACCATCACCGCCGTCAGCGCGGCCGCGACGACGATCTTGGACGCAGCGACCTGCCAGCGCGGGATGGGCTTGATCAGGAGGTAGACGGCGGTGCCGTCGTCGATCTCGGAGCCGATCGCCGAGGTCCCCACGATGAGCGCGACGAGCGGCATGACGGTCCGGACGACCAGCGTGTCGAGGATCCGGTCGGCATCCGGTCGACCGCCACTGATCCGGATGAGCAGCGCGATCAGGACCGGCAGGCCTGCCAGCAGGGCAAGCAGGATCGTGCGACGCCGCCCCAGCAGTCCGCGCAGGGTAACCTCCATGAGCGGCGCCATGACGGTCATCGGCGGACCAGGTAGGAGAAGACGCTCTCGAGCGAATCGTCGGTGGGCCGGACCTCGAACAGCGTCACCGACACGGAGCGCGCGACCTTCGGCAACGTCCTCGTGAACGCGTCGTAGTCCGCGGTGCGGATCGCGACGTGGCCGGAGACGAGCTCCGCGCCGAAGACGGCCTGATCGGCCATCAGCGCTGCGGCGAGCCGGCGGTCGTCCGATGAGCGGACGGTGAACGTGTGCGGCCGATCGGTCATCAGCCGGCGGATCGACCGGAAATCTCCGGCGGCAGCGAGCCGCCCGGCGTAGACGACGAGCACCGAATCCGCGAGGCGCTCGACTTCCTCGAGGATGTGCGACGAGAACAGGATCGTCCGGCCCTCCGCCGCCATCGTCCGAAGGAGCGCCATCATGTGCAGCCGCTGGCGCGGATCCATCCCATTGAACGGCTCGTCGAGCAGGAGGATCCGCGGCTCGTGGACGAGCGCGCCGGCGAGCTTGGCCCGCTGGCGCATCCCCTTCGAGTAGGTGCCGATCGGCCGGTCCGCCGCATCGGTGAGGTCGACCGTCGCCATCGCGCGAGCAGCCGCGGCGTCGGGGTCCGCGACGCCCTGCAGCCGGGCGTTGAGGAGCGCGAACTCGCGACCCGACAGGAACGAATGGACAGTTTCGCGTTCCGGGACGAGTCCGACGTGGCGGTACATCTCCGGCCGACGCCAGGCACTCGCGCCTTCCACCAGGACGCGACCCGCGGATGGTGCGAGGAGTCCGGACATGAGATGCAGGAGGGTCGACTTCCCGGCGCCGTTGGGGCCGAGCAGACCGGTGACCCCGGCCCCGAGCCCGAACGAGATGTCGTTCACGGCGACGACGTTGCCGTACCAGCGCGAGACGTGATCGACTTCGAGCGCGGGTGCGACGGCTGAGGTTACGGCCGGCGCGGGCGCGAGCGGCGCCGGCTGGAGCGTCCGCTCCCCGCCCCCGAGAGCCGTCGTGGCGCTCGGCGGCGGCGGGACGTCGTCCTCCGTCACGTCGCGATCCGCAGGTAGCGGCGGAGCGTCAGGCCGACGGTCACGACGATCCCGACCGCGGCCGCCGCGACGTACATCCAGCCGGGCAGGTCGACCGCGGCGACGACCGGGCTGTCCGGGAGCGACCCGAAGATCGCCGCGTTCGTGCCCGCGAGGACGTCGGCCGGGCTGAACAGGATCACCGCCCGGGCAAGATCCTGGCTCGTCTGGCTGGAAAGGATCGCCAGGATGATCGGCGGGATGATGAAGACCGCGATGATGGCCGCGGTGGCATACGCGCGACGTGGGGTCCACGCCGCGATCAACGAGGCGATCCCGCCGAAGAGGCCCGCGACGAGCAACGACTGGAGGACGAACCGCGGGACGGCGCCGAGCTCATCCGACAGGCCCATCGCCGGGTCCGGCGCCACGAACACGCGGCCGACGAACAGGATCAGGTACGGCGCGAGGTCGACCATCAGGAGCGAGAACATCAGCCCGACCACCTTGGCGAGCGCGTAGTCGGGACGCGTCAGGACGCGCGAGAAGTAGAGCGGCAGGACGCCATACCGTTGGTCCCGCCCGAACAGCTCGGGTGCCTGCGCGGCGCAGAACAGCATGATCAGGACGCTGATGAGGCCGTGATAGGAGTCGTAGCGGATCGGCGACGCATCCTCGATCGCTCCGCCCGCGGGTCCTGCCTGGGCGGCGAGAGCGGCGAAGCCGACCGCGAGTGCAGCGGGCAGGACCGCGATGCCCGCCAAGGTGAACGGCGCGATCTTGGCGCGTCCGCCACGGCCGATCCCAAAGCACGAACGGATCGTGTGGTTGAAGAGCGAGCGGACGGCGCTCTGGCGGCCGAGTCGCGGCCCCGTATACGACTGGTAGCCGAGGTCGAAGATGCTCCCGCCGGGGCCGCTCGCACTCATACCGGGCCTCCGCCGCCGACCGAGGCGGGCGGCGCGGGCGCCGGCGCGGCTCCTGCCGGAACCTCGTCGCGGAACAGGTCCTCGAGACTCTGCCTTCGTTGCTCCATCCGGACGAGCGGCAGCCCGAGGTCGGCCACGGCGTCGCGCACGAGGTCGTACTGGCGGTCCTCGGTGACGTTCAGAAGCACGGTCCGGCCGTCGGCGACCGCCAGCAGCCCGTGCGCCACGAGCGCCGCGGTCAGCGCAGCTTCGCCCTCCTCGACCTCGACCGCCAGGACGCCCGTCCGTTCGGTGAAGTCGCCCAGCGGCGCGGCACGAAGGAGACGGCCGGCGTCGATCGCGACGAGGAAGTCGCACACTCGTTCGATCTCGCCGAGGAGGTGGCTGGCCACCACGACCGCGATCCCGAACTCCGTGCCGGTCCGCCGGACGAGCGCGAGCATCTCGTCGCGACCGGCGGGGTCGAGGCCGTTCGTCGGCTCGTCCAGGAGCAGCAGCCGCGGGTCGTGGACGAGCGCCTGGGCGAGCTTGACGCGCTGCTTCATCCCGGTCGAATAGCCACCGATGGCGCGATATCGCTCCTCGTACAGCCCGACGTGTCGGAGGACCTCCGCGGTCCGTTCTCGCGCCGCCGTGCTGGGCAGCCCCGACATCCGCGCCATGTGCGTCACGAAGTCGGTCGCTGATGTGTCCGGCGGAAGGCAGTCGTATTCCGGCATGTACCCGACGAACTGGCGGATCGTCGTGCCCTCGGTCCGGACGTCGAGGTCCATCACGGTCGCCTCGCCCGATGTCGGGGGCAGCAGACCGAGGAGGATCTTGATGAGCGTGCTCTTGCCCGCTCCGTTCGCGCCGACCAGCCCGATGATCCCGGGCTCGAGATCGAGCGTCAGGCCGTCGAGGGCGGTCACCCCGCGCGGGTACCGCCGGGTCAGGTCATGAAGGGAGATGAGACTCATCCGCGGCAAGGGTAACCCGGCGGGCGACGGCGATTCAGCGGAAGCGGACGCTCTTCACGATGGTCGTCGCGGTGGGCAGCACGGCTTCGATGGTCGTATCCGCCGTCGGTTCGATGACGATGATCAAGGGGCCGGTCGGCGCGTCCGCGACGATCACGCGGGATGTGCCGTTCGGCTCGAGGTAGTAGGTCTGGCCCGCCGTGGCGAACAGCGCGACCCGGTCGCGCCCCGTCGGCGACACGTCGACGACCCGCCCGGCATGACCGTCGACCTTCAGGTTCTTCGGCTTGCCCGCCGCGACACCGTCGGTACCGATGAACGTCTCGACGAGAGCACGCGCCGAGGCCGGAGCGGGCCGCCCGTCCCCGCGCGGGAAGACGGTCGTGATCGATCCCGCGAACGTCATCACGCCGGTGTCCCGGCTGAGGCTGACGAGGTCCGGGCCGTTCGCCACCGCCGACCAGCCGTCACCGAGCTTGAACTGGATGGCAGGCGTGAAACCGGCCGGCGAGTAGGTGCCCTTGTCGAGGCCACATGCGAAGCCGAAGAACGGCTCGCACAGGTCGGGAACCGATCCTCCGGCCGGCTTTGGCGCCGTCGCGGGTTTCGGCGTGGCGGTCACCGGGACCGGTGTCGGTTCACGGGTTGGCGCCTGGGTCGGTCGCGCCGTCGGTCTTGGTGATGGCGAGAGGGTCGCACGCGCGGTCGGGCTGGAAGCGGCCGCGAGACCGCCTGCGCCGGTCGGCCCGGGGAGTGCCGCGAGGATGAGGCTGCCCGAGACGATCGTGGCGACGACGAGCAGGACGAGGAGCGGGCCTGCGATCGCCGGCGAAGCGCGACGCGCCGTCCGAGAGCCGCGGGCCGGCGGGACGACCGCCGCGGCAGCCACGGCGCCAGGTCGAAGCGGTGGCGCGGCGGATGCTGGCGCCGGGGCGGACCGCATCGCCGCGGCGGTCCCTGCGGCATCGAAGGACGCCGTCGAGCTCGCCGGGTCGGGATGAGCAATGAGCGGTTCGAGCGCCGCTGCCATCGCGTTCCCGTTCTCGAAGCGGGCCTTCGGGTCAGGATCGAGCGCGCGCATCACGATCGCGTCGAGGGCCGGCGGAACACCGGGCCGGATCGACTGCATGGATGAGGCGCGATTGCCGATCCGGGCAGACGCGAGCGCGGCCGTCGTGTCGCCCCGCCACGCTCGCTGCCCGGTCAATGTCTCGTAGAGGACAAGGCCGAGGCTGTAGACGTCGGATGCCGGAGTCGTCGTGGCGCCGGTCGCCTGCTCCGGGCTGAAATAGTGGACGGAGCCGAGGGTCGTCCCGGGCACCGCGCCTTCCGCATCGGCCGCCAGCCGCGCGATCCCGAAGTCGGTGACCATCGCCCGACCATCGCGTGCGAGCACGATGTTGCCGGGCTTCACGTCGCGATGGACGATCCCCCGGATGTGCGCGACGCCGAGCGCGCGCGCGACGTCGAGCCCGACGCGGACGGCCTCCGATGGCGCGAGCCGGACGACCCGGCGCAGTCGCCCGGCCAGGTCCTCGCCCTCGATCAGCTCCATGACGAGGTACGGCTGACCGTTGTCCGTTCCGGTCTCGAGGCAGGCGATGATGTTGGGGTGGCGGAGGACGGTCGCGGCGAGCGCCTCGCGGCGGAAACGCATCGCGATGTCGTGGTCCGCAGCGGCGTCGCGACGCAGCAGCTTGACGGCCACCCACCGCTCGAGCTTGGTATCGAATGCCCGGTGGACGGTGGCCATGCCGCCGATCCCGATGACCTCGGCGAGGCTGTACCGCCCGTCCACGAGACGGCCGACATCGGACGATGCCTGGGCGCGGTCGTCGGTCAGCGGCGGCATGTCGGATCGGTCCGTCACGGGGCGACCATAGCCGAGGTCCCGAAAATGAGCGTGCGACGGCCACCGACGACGACCCACCGGTCGCCCGTTATCGTGGCGCGATGAACCTTGTCGTCGCTATCGCGGTCGGCATCGTGGCAGCGTGGATCCTGCTTCTCATCGTCTTCTGGCTCGTTCGCCCGAAGGACGTTTCGATCCGCGAACTCGCGCGCCTCGTCCCCGACCTGGTGCGGATGCTGCGCTCGATCGGCGGCGACAGGGAGACGCCGCTCGACGTCCGGCTCGTCCTGATCGGCCTGCTCGCGTGGATCGTCTCGCCGATCGACCTGATCCCCGAGTTCATTCCCGTCCTCGGCCCGATGGATGACGTCGTCGTCACGATCGCCGCGCTTCGCTACGTCCGCCGCCGCGTCGGAGTGGAGACCATGCGTGCTCGTTGGCCTGGGTCCGCCGACGGGTTCGCGCTGCTCGGACGCGTCGTCGGTATCCCGCCCGCCTGACCCGCGCGGAAGCACGTCCGTCGAGCGTCAAGAGGTGTGGAGCGGGAGACGAGGTTCGAACTCGCGACATGCAGCTTGGAAGGCTGCCGCTCTGCCAACTGAGCTACTCCCGCCCGAGGCGACGGCGAAGGACATCTGATGGGGTTGACGACTAGTCGACCCCGCCGAGGTTCCCTCAGCCAACGGCGAATGAGGACCTAGACCAGGTCAGCCGAGGCACCTAGGAGCCTCGACATGGACAAGCCCGCAGATCCCGCGACGCCGTTCGGCGAAGTGTACCAAGCGTTCCTCGACGACCGTTTCCGACTGTGAACAGAGATTCATCGCGCCATCGAACGAATCGTACGTGAGCCCGCGTCGCCGCGGGCTCACTCGCTCGATTCAGGACTGGCTGGTCTAGGCGATGCTGGGGCTCCCAGCCGCCTGCGCAGGACTCGTTGGTCGCACCTCGACCCCATCGGTCCGCGGCAACCCAAGTCGTCCGCGGGTCGCGGCGATGACGGCGAGGGCCATCCCGGCCAGGGCGGCGTAGAGGAGCAGCCCGTCGACGCCGGCGAAGTACGTGGCGAGGATCGCGACGCCGCCGGTCGCATTGATCGACGCGTGGAACAGCGAGACGACGGGCAGGCTTTGGCCGGTCGAGTTGTAGATCCAGGTCAGCAGGATCCGCATCGGACCGGAGAAGACGATGAGGAGGAACGCGAGGTAGAGGGGGAACTGCGCGAGCGGCAGATGGTTCGGGCCGCTGTCGAGACCGGCGATGATGAAGAACAGGGGGAGGTGGTAGAGCCCGAACAGCGGAGCGACGATGAGGCTCGCCTTGAGAGGACCGAACCGGGCCTGCAGACGATTCGTCACGTAGCCGCTCCAGGAGGTCTCTTCCCAGAGGTTGCCGAGCAGCGCGAGGACGACGATGCCGAGGACGAACTCGGTCGGGATGGACGCGATGTTGTTCGCGATCGCGATGATCGGTGCCGTGCCCTTCACGAGGATCGCGGCGACGAGAAGCGCGACCGGCGGGCCGAATAGCGCCGCCAGATACCAGTGTGGACCGACCCGAACATGTCGGACCTGGCGGGAGAGCGATCGGCCGGGTCCCGGCCCGACGATCCGGGTGACCACGAATGGGACGATCGCGAAGAAGATGATCCCGAGCAGCCTGAACGGGTCGAGCGGGATGTCGGCCGGGATCAGCGAGAAGCCCTGGGTGCCGAGCAGTGACGGCACGAAGCAGGCCCATCCGAGCCCGTAGAACAAGAGCAGGAACGATGCGATGGGATGGCGGGTCATGAGCGAGCGCATGGTGTTCTCCTTCGAGTCGGGTGACCTGAGGTGGTCGCCTACCTAACCTGCTCGAATGCCCCGGCGAATCCATCCGGGAAGACCCCGACCCCGACACTGGTTCTGCCGCGTCGGCGCCAGGAGGAAGCTGGAACGTGACTGACGAAGTCGAGCGGCTCATCGGGCTGGCCGCTCGCAACAACGCTGACTGGTGTCACGGCTTCTGCGATCTCCACGGCATCCGCGGCGAGTTCCGGCCCGACTCGTGGACGAGCCGCACCCGCACACCCAGGTATTACCCGGACGCCGTGACCCTGGCCACGTCCGTCGAGCCGACCGAGATCCTGTCGCGCATCGACGTATCGAGCGGCTGCTCGGTCAAGGACAGCTTCGCCGACCTGGATCTGGCGCCGTGGGGCTTCGAGGTGCTCTTCCGCGCCTCCTGGTTCCACAGAGCCGCTCCATCCCCGCTCGACCGGCCTGCCCCGCCTGGCTGGGAGCTGGTCCAGGACGACGCCGGGCTCGCCGCGTGGGAGGCGGCATGGGGCCGCGATCCGACTCGGCCGCGTGCCTTCCTGCCGGGGCTGCTCGCGCGCGACGACGTCGCGATCCTCGCGATGCGCGCGTCCGACGCCGTGGTCGCGGGCGCGATCCTCAGCTCGGCGGCGGGTGTCACCGGTCTGTCCAACGTCTTCGTCGCCGACATCGACCCGGCTGAGGTGTTCGCCGCTGCGACCGCGATGGCCGGCCGGCTCTGGCCTGGACAGGCGCTCGTCGGCTATCAGGCTGGGAAGGACCTCGACGCGGCGAGACGATCCGGGTTCGAACCGATCGGTCCGCTGGTCGTCTGGCTCAAGCCCTGATCGGCCGTGCGGCGCGCCTCGGCGCAAAACTCCTTGCCCTTTGGACGGACCGCGGCTAGGCTCCACGAGCCGTGGCGTCCCAACGGGCCACCCTGCCTGCCGGCAACTTGCCAGTCGAACTGACAAGTTTCGTAGGACGCCGCCAGGAACTCGACGACGTGAGGCGCGCGCTCCGTAGCGCCCGGCTCCTGACGCTCACTGGCGCGGGCGGCGTGGGCAAGACCAAGCTCGCCCTGCGATCGGCGCGCGAGTCTGCCCGCCAGTTCCCGCACGGGATCTGGTTCGTCGAGCTCGCCTCGGTCCAGGACCCGTCGCTCGTCGTCCAATCGGCGTTCGCCGCGCTCGGACTCCAGGATCGGTCCTCACGCTGGTCCGCGTCCACGCTCAGTGACTTCATCGGCGACAAGCGCGCCCTGCTGATCCTCGACAACTGCGAACACGTCCTCGACGCGACCGCGGTCCTCGCCGCCGCCCTGCTGCGTGCCTGCCCGGGCCTGCGGATCCTTGCCACGAGCAGGCAGGCCCTCGGCGTGACCGGTGAGGTCGTCGTCGACGTTCCCACCCTCTCGCTGCCGAACGAGGCCGACGCCCCGCTCGCGACCATCGTCCGCTCGGACGCCGTCGCGCTCTTCGTCGAGCGCGCCGCGGCCGTCCAGCAGGGCTTCGCCCTCGACAGTGCCAATGCCGCCGCCGTTCTCAGCATCTGCTCGCACGTCGATGGCATCGCCCTGGCGCTCGAGCTTGCCGCGGTCCGCCTCAAGGCGCTCGGCCTCGAGGCGCTCGACCAGGGGCTCAAGACCCGGATCGCGGCGCTGGGGACCGGCGATCGGAGTGCCTCCCCGCGGCAGCAGACGCTCGATGCGGCGATCGATTGGAGCTACCAGCTCCTGAGCGACGCCGAGCGCCTGCTGTGGGCGCGCTTGTCCGTGTTCGTCGGAGGGTTCGAGCTCGATGCTGCCGCCGCGGTCTGCGCGGATGACCGGATCCCGGAGGAGACCATCGCGGGGCTCGTCGGGAGCCTGGTCGAAAAGTCCGTCGTGAAGCGACGCGACGACGCACGAGGCCCTCGATTCCGGCTTCTCGAACCGCTCCGCCAGTTCGGTCGAGAGCGGCTCCACGACGACGGGAGCGAACATCGACTGCGGTCCCGTCATCGGGATTGGGTCGCCAGCCTCGCCGCGATCGCGGGAGCCGGCGACTCCCGCCAGGCGGAGGCCTTCCGGCGCATCAAGGCCGAGCGAGCCAATGTCTGGGCGGCCATCGGCTTCTGCCTCGAGGACCCCGCCGAGGCCGAAGCCGGGATCGCCATCTGCACCGATCTCTGGGTCTACTGGTTCGCACAGGGTCCGATCGGCGAGGTTCGCCGGGTCTTCGACCTGTTGCTGCAACGGGTCCCCGCGGGCGGACCGGCGACGCGCTCGCGCGGTCGCGCGGTCCTGACGAATGGCATCCTGGCCTTCATCCAGAACGAATACCCGCTCGCCGCGGCGGGGTTCAACGAGGCAGCCAGGATCGGACGCGAAACGGCCGACGTCGACATCGTGGCGCGCGCTCTCTCGTACCTCGCATCGGTCGAATGGGTCACTGGCCGAGCGGCCGAGGCGATCGTCCTGGCCGACGAATCCCTTGCTCTCGCCCGCTCGATGCACCTGCCCGGCCCGACGCTTCACGCCACCGTGGTTCGCGGCTACGCCTTCCTCGGCGCGCGCGACTTCGAGGCCGCGGTTTCGACCGGTCGAGAGGCGGTGGAGCTCAGCGAGATCCTCGGCGAGACCTGGGAGCGCGGCATGGCCTACCAGCTGTTCGCCGCAGCGAGCCTCGCGCGCGGCCAGCTCGATGACGCCGCCACATCGGCAAAACAGTCGGTCGCCTTCGAGCGCGATCTGGACGATCGGACAGGTATGGCGCATACGATCGCGCTCTTCGCCATGATCGAGATGCAGCGCGGCTCGCCGCAACGGACGGCGACGCTGCTCGGCGGATCGGAGGCCATCTTCCGGTCGATCCCGTCTTCGCTCATGGAGCCCTTCCGCGAATCGAACCGGCAAGCGGAGGAGGCAGCTCGCCTCGCCATCGGGGATCGTGCGTTCGAGGCGGCATACGCCCTCGGGCTGGCGATGACCCGCGACGAGGTGGTCGACTACGCCCACGAGATCGTCGTCATGCAGCCACGCCCCGCGGTGACGGACCCCTCGCGGCAGGGCGCGCCGCTCTCGCGCCGGGAAATGGAGGTCGCCTCGCTCGTCGCCGAGGGTGCGACCAACGCCCAGGTCGCCGGCAGTCTGTTCATCTCCGAACGGACCGTCGAGAGCCACCTCGCGAGCATCTTCAACAAGCTCGGCGTCGACTCGCGGCTGCAGGTCGCGCGCTGGGTCGCGGCCGACCAGGTCACCGTTCCCGGCTGAGTCGCCTCCCCGTCTCGCACACGGGTCGCTGGGGAAACCGGGGACACGGTACGTGTTCCTACGGATGGCGCCGCGAGCACCAGGGCTGATGGTGTGGACCCGGACCACGAGGTCCCTTCCCGACCACCCTGGAGGCTTGGATGCCATCTGCCATCGCCACCACCGCTGGAGCCGCGCTCATGAGCCTCCTCGCCGCGGTCGGCGTCATCGTCGCGACGGTGAAGCACCTCGAGTCATCGCCAGCTGCGTGACGTACCAATGATCAGAGCCGCCCTCCGGTCGGAGGGCGGCTCTGCG
>JBJMNA010000183.1:0-5638 GCA_045804485.1 Chloroflexota bacterium | reverse complement strand
CCGATCGTCATCCACGGCTGGCCCGAAGATCCGGACTGGATCGGCCGGGTCTCGGCGACGCTCAAGGACAGCCTTCCTGACCTCGAGGATGCGATCGGGCTCCCGTGGCCGGTGACCCACGACCTCGACGTCACCGAGGTCGCCGCGTCCGAGATCGAGGGGTACGCCGGCTTCTTCGACTCGAGCTATGACCGGATCACCATCAGCGAGGAGCTCGACGATCTGACCACCGTCCACGAGGCGTCGCACGCCTGGTTCGGTGGGGGCCTGTTCCAGGAGCGCTGGATCGACGAGGGACTCGCCGACGAATACGCCTCGCGGGTCCTCGCGGCGGACCATCCCGGCCGGCCGAAGGACGGGCCTGATCCTGTGTCCATCACGGACAAGGCGGCATTCGACCTCAATACCTGGCGCCCGCCCGGACGCATCGATGAGGAGTCCGCGGCGTACGAGCAGTTCGGATACGACGCGTCGTGGAAGGTCGTCCGCGCGATCGTCGACGACGTTGGCGAGACGCGGATGCGTGACGTCTTCAAGGCGGCAGCGGCGCGGACGGTGACGTACGTGGGCTCCGGACCGGCCGAGACGTCGGGGTTCGTGCCCGACTGGCGGCGGTTCCTCGACCTCGTCACTGACGTCGGCGGCTCCAAGAAGGCGGAGGACCTGCTCGAGACGTGGGTCCTGACACCGAAGCAGGACGCGGAACTCACCGCGCGCGACGCCGCTCGGGCGACGTATGTCGATCTCGTCCGCGACGGCGGTGACTGGCTGCCCGGCATCGTGGTGCGGAAGCCGATGAGCGAGTGGCGGTTCGAGGGGGCCAAGACCGCGATGACAGCCGCGACCAAGGTCCTCGCCGCGCGCGACGCGCTGTCCGCGGCCACGACCGAGCTCGGCCTGTCGTTCCCGGCGGGACTCGAGGCGGCCTACGAGTCCGCCTCGACGACGGACGATCTGGCCAAGCTCGAGACGACGATCGACGGCTGGAGTGAGGCTGCGAGCTCGATCCGAACGGCACGGGACGGACTGGCCGCCGAGCGATCGCCGCTCGTCCAGCTCGGGTTGCTCGGCGCCGACCCGGCGGCGGGCTATCGGTCGGCCGTCGCCGCGTTCGAGGCGGGCGACCGAGGGGCGGTCACGACGGGGACAGCGGCGACCATCGCGGCCCTCGCCGACGCCGAGGATATCGGCCGCGGCCGCGCGACGATGGTCGGCGTCGCGGTCGTCATCGCGATCACCGTCGTCGTGCTGCTCGCGGCGTTCATCGTCACCCGGCGCCGGCGACGTCAGGCCGCCTTCGCGGTCGCGCCCGCCGCGGCACCGCCCCCGGCTGACGACGCGGTGCCACCGCCGCCGATCGGCATCCGGCGGCTCGACGACCCGCGAGACCCGTACGCTACACTCGCCGCCACTTCGGACCTCGTCGAGGAGGCAGGGGTCGGAGCGCCAGGCGCGAGAGGAGCGGAACCGGACTGATGGGCCTGTCTCGCTCGAGGCCGTCGCACGAGATCCTCTCGGGCGACTCGGCCGACGTCTATTTCGCGCGCGCCGAGACGATCCTGGACGAGGAGGGCCTCGACCCGCTCGTGACGATGGAGGTCTTCGCGCGCGAGGACGCGGTCCTGTGTGGCATCGACGAAGCTCGGAATCTGCTCGGCCACGTCCTGGCGGGCGCCGACCCGGCCGAGACCCGTCTCGAGGCGCTGTCCGACGGCGACGAGATCGGCCCGAAGGAGATCGTCCTCCGGATCCGCGCCCGATACCGCCGGTTCGGGCTGTACGAGACCGCCTTCCTCGGGATGCTCGCCCAATCGACGGGCTGGGCGACGGCCGCGCAGCAGTGCGTCGAGGTGGCCACGCCGGATCCCGTCATCAGCTTCGGGGCGCGGCACATCCATCCCGATATCACCGACGTCCTCGACTACGCGGCGATCGTCGGCGGCTGTGTCGGTGCATCCACCCCCGCTGGCGCGCGGCTCGCGGGTCTCGCCCCGACCGGCACGATGCCGCACTCGCTCGTCCTGATCTTCGGCGACACGGTCGAGGCGGCCCTCGCGTTCGACCGTCACGTGCCGGCGGACGTTCCGCGGATCGTCCTCGTCGACACGTTCAAGGACGAGGCCGAGGAGGCGCTCCGGGTCGCTCACGCGCTCGGCGACCGGCTGTACGGCGTCCGCCTCGACACGCCGTCCGAGCGTGGCCGGGTCACCGCCGAGCTCGTCCACGAGGTCCGCGCGCGGCTCGACCAGGCGGATTTCCATCACGTCAGGATCACCGTGTCGGGCGGGCTCAACCCCGACCGGATCCGCTATTTCAAGGAGGCCGGAGCACCGGTCGATTCGTACGCCGTCGGCTCGTACATCAGCGGCGCCACCCCGATCGACTTCACCGGCGACATCAAGGAGATCGACGGCCAGCCGATCGCCAAGCGTGGCCGGATCCCGGGGCTGACGGATTCCCCGCGCCTCAAGTCGGTCGACCTCGCGCCCTATCGCGAGGCCTGACCGCGCACGCTGCAGCACGCGCGGCCGGCCCTGCCCCCGTCGGCAAACGTGGCAATTCCGTGCGACCATCGGGTCATGGAGGACCCGACCCGGCAGGATCCTGCCGATCCCGAGACCGCCTACGACCTGCTCCAGCGCGGCACCGCGTTGCTCGAAGGCCGGCATCACGCACAGGCGGCGATCGTGCTCGAGCGGGCGAACCGTCTCGAGCCCGGCAAGGGGTCGATCCTCGAGGCGCTCGGCCGTGCGTACTACAACTCCGGCCAGGCCGAGCGCGCGGCCGCGACCTTCGAGGCGTTGCTCGACGTCGATCCCTCCTCACACTTCGGGCACTACGCGCTCGGCCAGAGCCTCAAGCGTCTCGGCCGGCGCCGCGAAGCCGGGACCCATCTCCGACTCGCCGTCGCTCTCAGCCCAGGTACCCGGCTCTATCGCGACGCCCTCGCCCGGCTGGGATCCGGTCCCGCAACGCACGAGCAGCCGGCCGCCGGCGACGAAGCTGACCGACGGTGACCCACAGTCAGCGATTTCGACCGGACGACCGCGGGCGGGGTGTCTGAGGCGCTCGGCTGGTGACGCTCAGCTCCGCAACCGCGCCAGCCAGAGCAGCCCGACGAGCGACTTGCCGTCGCGGAACTCGCCGCGTTCCGCGGCCGCGATCGCGTCGCGCCACGGCATCCGCTCGACCTCGAGGTGCTCGTCCTCGTCGGGTTGGAGCCGTTCGCCGTCGGCGTCGCGGAGGTCCGTGGCGAGATAGAGATGCATCATCTCCGACGCGAACCCGGGTGCGGTGTAGAACCGCGCGATGAGCCGCCACGAGCCCGCGCGGACTCCGGTCTCCTCCTCGAGCTCGCGCCGCGCGGCTTCGTCGGGATCCTCCACGGTGCCGTCCGGGGCGACGTCAAGCGTCCCGGCCGGGATCTCGAGCAGCGCCTCGCCCACGGCGACCCGGTACTGCCGCACGAGCAGCAGCCGTTCCTCGTCGTCGAGCGCAAGGATCGCCACCGCGCCGGGATGCCCCACGATGTCGCGCGTCCCGCGCGAGCCGTCCGCCCGCTCGATCGTGTCCACCCGGAACGTCATCGTCCGGCCGCGGTGGACGACCCGGGAATCGATGACGCGCTCAGTGAGATCGGCCCCGGGCGGATCGCCCGGGGCCGATCGATCGCGAAGTGGCTCGTCGCCCGTCAGGCGGCCATCGCCATGTCCGGCGCGAGGGTCAGGCCCGTCTCGCCGTCGAACAGGTGGAGCTTCTCGAGCGGAAGCTGCAGCGTGACGATGTCGCCGGGCCGGATCCGGTGCTCGGAGCCGACGATCCCGACGACATCCTGGTCGGCGGCGGAGATGTGGAGCAGTTCCTCGTTCCCGAGGTACTCGACCACGTCGGCGCGAGCCTGGAAGGAACCCGCTCCGGACGACGCCTCGCCGATGTCGAGGTGCTCCGGGCGGAACCCGGCGACGAAGGTCTTGCCCGCCTGCGCCGTCGCGGCCTCGCGGTAGCGCGTCGGGAGCGGGATCGACCAGTCGGCCGGACCGACCAGTCGCGCGCCGTCGCCGCTGCCGTCGACATGGACGTCGACGAAGTTCATCGACGGGCTGCCGATGAAGCCTGCGACGAAACGGTTGATCGGGTTGTCGTACAGCGTCTGCGGCGTGCCGACCTGCTGGAGCAGGCCCTCGCTCATGACCGCGATCCGCTGGCCCATCGTCATCGCCTCGACCTGGTCGTGGGTGACATAGACGACGGTGGTCTTGAGGCGCTGGTGGAGGCGGGCGATCTCGGCGCGCGTCTGGACGCGCAGCTTGGCGTCGAGGTTCGACAGTGGCTCGTCCATCAGGAAGACGGCGGGCTCGCGAACGATCGCCCGACCCAGCGCGACGCGCTGTCGCTGCCCGCCGGAGAGCTCCTTGGGCTTCCGGTCGAGCAGCTTCTGGAGCTGGATCGTCTCGGCTGCCTCGTTGACTCGGCGCTCGATCTCGGCCTTGGGCACCTTGCGCAGCTTCAGGCCGAACGCGAGGTTCTCGCGAACCGACATGTGCGGGTAAAGCGCGTAGCTCTGGAACACCATCGCGATGTCGCGGTCCTTGGGCGGGACGTCGTTGACGACCCGGTCGCCGATCCGCAACGTGCCGGACGAGATCTCCTCGAGCCCGGCGATCATCCGGAGACTGGTCGTCTTGCCGCAGCCCGATGGTCCGACCAGGACCATGAACTCGCCGTCACCGATCTCCAGGTTCAGATCCTTCACGGCGTGGAAATCGCCGTAGATCTTGTTGACGCCCTCGAACGTCACGGTAGCCATGCGCGTACCTCCGCTCCGGCTGTCCATCGCGGGCCCATGCATCCGGCCGTCGAAACGGACTCGGACGAGCCCCGTACGTGGACTGCTCGGCGTCACCGCATCGTACGGCTGGCGCTACTCGCGCGCAATGCAGATCAGCCCCGGATCATGCCCGTCCGCGTGTCAGATCCATCAGTCGGCCGAGCACCCGCTCGCCATCCGCGCGCAACCCATTGTGGACGTACTCGTCGGTGATCCACGGCCGGAGACCGCGGATGGCGGCTGCCGTCTCCTCGGCGAATCGCCGTTCGACGTAGAGATCGTCGACATAGATGGTCGCCGCGACCGGGACCTCGTTGACCGCGAGCTGCGCCTCATCGAACAGGCGCGGCCATGGATGGTGCGCAAGGATCTCCGCGGCGGCCTTGTGCCGCTGGAGCGCCGCATAGTCGTCGAACATCCACGGGTAGACGTGCTCAGCGGTGAACAGGTCTCCGTCGCGGATGACGTCCGGCAGCAGTCTGTCGGCCGACCAGCGGGTCGCCACGCCGTCGGCGTAGGACGACTCGTGGAGCGTCGCGTAGAGCGGGTTGCGGGTGAAGCCCTGACCGCGCGCCACGTCGTGACCGAACGCCGCCGAGTCCATCGGCAGTTCGAGGAGATGGTGGAGGTACTCCCAGCCCGCGCTGTCACCGAGCCACATCCCGAGCTGCCGGAACCGCCGCCGGGTCAGCCGCTCCCCCGTCGGCACGGGATAGGGCTCCTGGTCGAGCCGACGGTGGATCTCGCGCACGCGCGGACGATCGTCGGGATAGCGGTCGAAGTAGCGCTCGTTCATGTCGATGACGCGTT
>JBJMNA010000182.1:0-2826 GCA_045804485.1 Chloroflexota bacterium | reverse complement strand
GGACACCGTGCGTCGACGGGTGCTGCGGCCCCATGTTGATGAACATCTCGCCGTCGCGAAGGGTGTAGAACTCCGCCTCCCGCTCCGTCCGCGGCGGGTACGGCGGGACCGGCTCGAAGACACCGAGCTCGCGGTCGAGGGTGATGCGCGGATCGTCGGCCGACGCGTGGGCAGGACTGACTGGCATGGCTGGCCCTCAGCCCGCCGTCCGGCGGACGAGCGCCGTCGATGGGGCGTTGACCGGCGGATGGCTGCGTTCCATGTGCCTGACGCCGGCTCCTGGCGACCGCGCCGCGTCGTCAGCCAGCAGGAAATCCTTGCGCAACGGGAAGCTCTGGTAGTCGGGCGGCATGTAGATCCGCCTCAGGTCGCGATTGCCTTCGAACGTGATCCCGAACATGTCGTACGCCTCGCGCTCCATCCACTCGGCGCCCTTCCACAGGAACGTCACTGACGGGACGCGGGGATCCTCGCGCGACAGCCCGTCGGCGGTCACGCGGAGCCAGTCCGGCGTGGTCGTGCTCCACAGGTGGTAGACGACCTGCATGATCTGCCCGGTATCGACACCGGCGAGGTCGGACAGGAAGCGGAAGTCGAAGGCCGGCTCATCGTGCAGCGCGCTGATGACCTGGGTCACATCACCCGCACCGATCCGGATCTCCGTCTCGTCGTGGCGCTGGCGGATCGGTCCCGTCAGGACCTCCCCGAAGCGAGCCTCGAGGCGCGACTTGAGCTGGCGGTCCATCCCTAGATGCCCGTGGGCACGTTCGGCCCGATCGGCCGATCCGGCCAATGGCCGCGACGGTCCTTGACCAGCTGCTGAAGCTTCATCATCCCGTAGATGAGCCCTTCGGGCCGCGGCGGGCAACCGGGCACGTAGACGTCGACCGGCATCACGCGGTCGATCCCTTCCACCGTCGAGTAGCTCCTCTTGTAGCGGCCGCCCGAGCACGTGCAGTCGCCCATCGCGACACACCACTTGGGCTCGGGCATCTGCTCCCAGAGGCGGATGAGCGGTCCTGCCATCTTCGTCGTCAGGGTGCCCGCGACGATCAGGACGTCCGCCTGGCGCGGGCTGGCCCGGAACGGGAACATCCCCCAGCGGTCCATGTCGTTCTTCGACGTCGCCGCGGACATCATCTCGATGGCGCAGCACGCGAGCCCCGACAGCAATGGCCACAGGCTGTTCATCCGGATGAGGTCGAGGACGTAGTCCGCCTTGGTCGGGATGACCTCGAGCGCGCCGCCCCATCGGGCGTCGTCACGACGGCCGAGGCCGCTTGCCTCGAACTCCCGAAGATGGGTGACGTCCGTGTCGCCGCCGCCGTCGTACGCCTCCGGATCCGCTGCGCTCCACAGGGTGTTCGGCACGACGAGGGGCGAGGTGACGCTGCGGTCCTCATCGGTGACCGCGGGGAGCATCGACCTCGCATCGATCTCTAGCGCCATGTCAGAGCCCCCTTTCGCCAGGCATACGCGAGACCCAGCAGCAGGATCGCCACGAACACCAGCATGCCGACGAAGCCCCCGAGGAGCAGATCGTGGAAGGCGATCGCCCAGAGGTAGATGAACACCACCTCGATGTCGAAGGCGACGAATAGCAGCGCGTAGATGTAGAACGACAGGCCGAACCGGCCGTGGGTGTCGCCGTAGGTGTCGATGCCCGATTCGTACGGCAAGCCCTTGTGCTCGTCGCCGCGGTTGCGATGGGAGATCAGCCACGCTGCCCCGATCGTCATGAACACGAACGAGACACCAGCGAAGGCGAACCCCACCACGTACCAGATGCTGGTCAACCCAACTCCCTTGCGAGTGGCACCCACTGGGCAGCGCCACCGGCCACTTCGGACCGTGTCGGAGCGCACAGCCGTACCCGGATGGAGTGAGCTGTCGCCACCGATATTCTATCGCGGGAGCGCGGTTGACGGCGCAGGTGCGGCCTGCGCGCAGCGTGCTCGCGGTGAGCGTGGCGATGGGTGGCGGATGGCCGGCGCTTGCGCCGGACGGAGTTGTCCGGTGCGTCGGGGAGCGGCGCGCGCCGAGCGCGCGTGCAGGTTCGCGCGCCACTCCCCGTCAGGTCGTGCCCGACCATCGCGAAGCGTGCGCTGCAGCATTCGTGAGCGGCAATAGGTAGGTCGCCGTATTCCGGGGCGGTCCAGTGCGGTGAGGTGTGGTCAGGTGCGGTCCCACGGCGACGGCGCTACCGCCCAGGGATCCGGTAGTCCAGGCCGCGAAGAGGCGGCCCATCGGACGGCCAGCCCCGCCCGAACGCGATGACACGGAACCGGCCCATCGCTGCCGGATCGAGGAGCCGGTAGAGCGCGGAACGGACGGCGAGGTACGACTCGAGCGTCGTCGCCGGGTCCGCCTGGATCGCGCGCAGGAGCTCCTCCGTGCCGAGGCCGACAAGGAACTCCGCCTGGGTCGTGGTCCCGAGATTGGCGAGCCCGGCCGCGGCGGTCGCCCTCTCGACGGCCGTGACGTCGACGTGGGCGGTCAGGTCCTGGCGGCCGACATGGATGTACGGGTCGTCGTGGACGCGGTGCCGGAGGTAGGCACGGAGAGTGCCGTCGCGTCGCCGAACCGGATCGTACAGGTCCGCTGCCGGGTATCCGTAATCGATGAACAGCGCGACGCCACGGTGGAGGCCCGCCGCGACCGAGCCCACCCATCCATCGAGCGCCAGGCAGACCTCGGCACGCTGGCCATCCGCGAGAACGACCCCTTCCGTCGCGAGCCGGTCGATGAGGGCATCGGTCGAGGGCTCCGCCTCCACGTCCACGAAGCCGCCGCTGTCCACTGACCCGACGAAGACCTCGCGTACGC
>JBJMNA010000181.1:0-10016 GCA_045804485.1 Chloroflexota bacterium | reverse complement strand
GCTCGGTCTCGCCGCCACGTTCTGGGTGTCACTCGCGATCGGGATGGGGATCCTCGCCGTCTCCGGCCACTGCATGGTCGCCAACTGGGCGTTCTCGCCGGTCTGCGGCACCGACTTCTGGCGCGTCATCGTGACCTCCCCCGAGGTCCTCATCTTCCTGTTCTTCATGATCACCGACCCGAAGACGGTCCCGACTGGTCGTGTCGGGCGGATCGTGTTCGGGCTGCTGGTCGCGATCGCGAGCACACTCCTGATCGCTCCCCAGACGACCGAGTTCAACACGAAGGTGGCGCTTCTCGCCGGGCTCGTCGTCATCTGCGCCGCGCGACCGCTGCTCGACCGGCTGCTTCCGGAGCCGCGATCGGGTGCCGACGAGGTCGGCCGTTTCGCCCGCAGGCTCGCCCTCGGCGATGGCCAGCGAGGAGCCCTACGCGGTGCCGTCGGCGTGGCGCTGACGCTCGTCGCCGTGCTCGTCCTCGGCGTCGGGATCGTCGCTGCCGGCAGCCCGGCTCGTGGCGTCGTGTCGGCGGGGACCGGAGAAATGCTCGACACGGTCCCCCACGCGATCGATCCCTCAACGCTGCCGGCTATCGCGGTCGACGTCCCGGCCTGGGACGATTCCACGAAAGCCTCGATCGCGCAGGGCATCCTCGTCGTCCTCGCCGAGAACCTCGAGCTCGAGAACCAGGCGCTCCTGCGCCGTGATCCCACGATCCTCACCGCGGTCGATCACGGCGATCGGCTCGCACAGATGCAGACGCGCCTGCGAGACGCCGAAGCGACGGGCACGACCGTCATCGAGCACTACGCGTTCGACGATGTGCGCGTCGTGGTCATCGCGCCGTTCGGGGTCCAGTCGGGAGGCAGCATCGGCTTCGTCTCCAGGGGGACCGTGACGCGGGAGACGTACGACAAGACGAACTCTCTCGTGGACCGTCACGCCGAGCCGTTCGATCGAGTCTTCGCCGTCCGCCGTCCGACCGGCGAACGATGGATGAACGTCGGCGACCTGCCACCCGGCGCGGCCCAAGGCGGCTCACTCGACCCGTAGACTCGTTGCCAAACACCGAACCCAAGGAGACAGACGACACATGGCGCGTGAAGACGAGCGCATCGAGAGGGCACGGGAAGACCCGATCGTCGGCGGACTGCCGGACGTGCCGGGGATCGGTGCGGCGATGCGACTGACGCCCGACCTCGGCGTCCACCTGCGCGGTCTTGCCGATCAGCTGCTGGTCAACGACTTCCCCGGCGCCACCATCGACCGCGTCGAGCGCGAGATGCTCGCGACGGCGGTCTCGGCCGCGAACGACTGCTTCTTCTGCATGGATTCGCACGGCGCGCATGCGACCGCCGTGATGGAGCGGTCCGGCAGCCTCGATCGGATGCCGCTCATCGACATCGTCAAGCTCGGAGCATCCGACGGCTTCGATCCCAAGATGCAGGCACTCCTTCACATCTCGCGAACCGTCGCGGGCGATGCACGCCGACTGACCGGCGACGACGTCGCAGCCGCGACAGCCGCTGGTGCGAGCGACGCGGACGTCCAGCTCGCCGTCCTGATCGCGGCCGGATTCGCGATGTACAACCGGATGGTCGACGGCCTCCGCGCGCGGACCGCGCCGACCACGGATGCGTATCGCGAGCGTGCCGGGCAGATCGCCGAACACGGGTATAGCGCTCCGCCCGCGGCGCCTGCGGTCCGCTAGCTGAACGTCGGTCCCGTCAGGCTTCTCGAGGACGAGCCAGCAGGTCGTCGGTCACGGGGTCCGCCTCCCCGTCGAAGAAGCGGTTCAGGACCTGCGCGAAGATCACCTCGCGGGGTTCGGCCCGGTAGAACAGCGTCATCGATGAGCGGAGCTTGGTCGCGTCGATGACGCCGAGGATGTCCGCCGCACTCGGCCCGGGCGCAGCGAGGACGAGGCCGGCGCATTCACGCAGTCGCGACCCGAGGATCGGGTGCGCGAGATATCCACGCGCCTCGTTGAGCGAAGCGATCCCGTAGTAGCGCGACGTCTCGGAGCGTCCGAGCCCCGCGAGCTGCGGAAAGATGAACCAGATCCAGTGGCCGCGCTTGCGTCCCGCTCTGAGCTCCGAGACGACCGACTCGTAGACGGTCTGCTGCGCGACGACGAAGCGATCGAGATCGAAGATCACGGCCTCACCGTCACGTTGACGCGCTGCGGTGCGGGATTCGCATACCCACCTAGGTTCCAGGCCGGCCGGTTGGGTGCATCGGACCCGCCAGCCCGTGCCCTGCACGCAAGACGATGCTCCCCCGGCGCCGACGGCGTCCAATCGAACTCCCACGATCGCCAGGCCCACGGCCCGAGGTCCGGCGGACCGAGCGCCGCGTCGGTCCACGTGACTTCGCCGTCGACCGACACCTCCACGCCGTCAATCGCGGCGCCGCCTGACCACACCCGACCGGTCAATCGGCACGGACCCATGTCCACGACGCGGTCGCGAGTGAAGAAGTCCGGGATCCCGGGCGGTTGCATCAAGGCGTGCGGCGCCATGCGCGAGAGCGGCACCCCGACGTCGGACGCCTGCTCGCGGAGCCGGTACGACCAGCTCTGCTGGTAGCCGGTGAATGGTTCACGCACGACCCGGATCGAGGACAGCCATTTCACGCTCGCCATCCCGTACCAGCCCGGTACCACGAGCCGTGCCGGCGCGCCGTGCTGCGGCAGGAGTGGGAGTCCGTTCATCTCGAGCGCGATGAGGACTTCCGGACGCCGCGCCTCGTCGAGCGACAGCGAGCGCTCGTAGGTCTGCTCGACGCCGTTCTCGACGCCGCGATCGAGCGCGGAGAAGACGACTTCGGAGGAATCCGCCGCGACGCCGGCCTCGTCGAGCAGCGCGCCGAGCGGCACGCCTCGCCACTCCGCGGTCCCCACTGCCTCGTGGAGCCAGGGTTGACTCAACGGTCGCGGATCGAGCAGGGCGCGGCCGTTCCCCGCACATTCCATGGTCACCACGACCCGTTCCATCGGCCGCCGATCGAGGTCTGCGAGGGTCAGCCGAAGGCGCTTCTCCACAGCGCCGCCGAGCTCGAGGGTCCACGTCGTGGCGTCGACGGCGGGGACGTCGTAATGCGTCAGCAGGTAATGCAGGCCCGTGGGCGTGACCGGGTACGCGAGCGCCTCGAGCGGCATCCCGTGGTTGCGCGCCGCGAGCCGCAATTCATCGAACGTCACCTGGCCCGGTTGGCCGAAGACCGGGGCAGACGGTGTGTCCATCAGGGGTTAGCGTCGCACATCGAGAGGTGGACTAGGCGATCGGGACGGCGGTCCCCGACACGCGCACTCCGGCCTCGCCGGGCTCGACGGAGACCGTCAGCAGGCTGGGACGTCCCATGTCGACACCCTGGACGATCTCGAAGGTCGCGGGTGGGACGAGCTCGCCACGGTCGCGGAGGTAGGCGCCGAACGCCGCAGCCGCCGCTCCCGTCGCGGGATCCTCGACGACGCCGCCGACCGGGAACGGGTCGCGGGCGTGGAACCGCAGCGGGCTCTCGCGCCACGCGAGCTGCAGGGTCGTGAGGTCGTGCCCGAGCATCAGGGTCTTCATCGGCTCGAACGGATAGTCGAGCGAGCGAAGCCGAGACCGCTCGCGCGCGACGAGGATCAGGTGCTTGGCGCCGGCGAACGCCACCGCCGGCGGAAGCGATGTGTCGAGATCAGCCGCGTCCCAGCCGAGGAGCTCGAGCGCCGACGCGACGAGGTCCACGTCGGGCTGACGCACCCATGTCGCGACGGACGTCAGCGTCGCGCGCGTCAGGCCGTCGTCGGTCGTCGCGGTGTCGACGCCAACCCGGCCAGCGACGGTCTGGAACACGAGTCGGGCGGGCTCGCCGCGTGCGGCGAGCGCGACACCGCTGGCGATCGTCGCGTGGCCGCAGAACGGGACCTCCGCGAGGGGGCTGAAGTAGCGGACCCGGAAGCGGCCGCCGAGCCCGCCGTCCTCCGGCACGATGAAGGCCGTCTCCGAGTACCCCACGTCGGCCGCGATCCGCTGCATCTCATCGTCGGACGGGAAGACGCGACCGATCCAGACACCTGCCGGGTTGCCACCAGCAGGATCGGTCGTGAAGGCGGCCGACCGGATAAGGACGGGCAGGTCGCGCGGCACTGGCGCGTCGGCCATCGCGGGCCGGTCAGACAAGCGGGACGACCTCGCGACCGAACCGCTCGACACGCTCGACGATCTCCTCCGGGTCGGTCGTGTCGAAGTACAGCGCGATGTGCTCGACCCCGATCGAGGCCCATGCCCGGACCTGCGCGGCGATGGCATCGGGGTCGCCTCGCATCGCGTAGCCGCTAGTCACCGCCTCGCCGAACTCGACTCGGACGCGGCCCGATAAGGCGGGCGTCGGGCGACCTGCGGCAGCGGCTGCCTCGGCGACGATCGGGATACGCGTCGCGAACGCCTCCGGCGAGGTCGCGCTCGCGTGATAGCCGTCACCGACGCTGCCAGCTCGGCGCAGAGCCGCCTCGGCGCGACCGCCCACGATGATCGGCAGAGGCTGCTGGACGGGCAGCGGCCCGAACGCGAAGTCCTCGAGAACGTGGAACCGTCCGGTGAACGGCTCGGTCGAACCCGACCACAAGTGCCGCCATAGGCGGATCGTCTCGTCGAGATAGGCTCCCCGGACGTGGAACCTGTCGGCGACCCCGATGTTCGCGAACTCAGCCTCGTTCCAGCCGATCCCGACGCCGGCGACCACGCGGCCGCCGCTGAGCGAATCGAGCGTCGCGAGCTCCTTGGCAAGGATGACGGCGTTTCGCTGCGGGACCACGATGACACTCGTGGCCAAACGGACCCGCGGGTGGCGCGCGCCAACCCAGGCGAGCGTGAGGACCGCCTCGTAGATCCGTCCGTAGTCCGCCGCGGCGTCGTTCGGGACGAGGACGTGATCGGTCGTCCATACGGTCGACATCCCGACACGCTCCGCGACCTCGGTGGCGGCATCGATCCCTTCGGGCGATGCCCCGGCAGGGAAGTTCGGGAGGCAGAGGCCGTAGTCCATACCGCGATGGTACGGCGCTAGGTGTCGGTCGAGGCGGCGAGGCCAAGGACCTGGTCGCCAAGACGAGGCCAGGCCTCGAGCGCCCACTCGTCATATTCGCGATCGGTGAGCAAGACGAGTGCGACATCCGCCACCGGGTCTACCCACAGCGCCGTCCCCGAGCCGCCGAAATGCCCGAAGGTCGCCGGGCTGCTGGCTTCCGGCATCCAGTGCGGCGATTTGCCATCGTGAAGCTCGAACCCGAGACCCCAGTCGAGGGGATCGAACCGGCCGACGCCGGGCAGGAGGCCCGCGATACCCGGGAACGCCACGCTGGTCGCCGCGGCGAACGTCGTCGGCGAGACGACCGTCGGCCGGAGAAGCTCCGTCGCGAGGGTGCTCGCGTCGGCGATCGGAGCGTACAGGCCCTGTGACGGCCGCTCACGCAAGGTCGTCCTGGTCATCCCGAGCGGCTCGAGGACCGAGGTCCGCATCAGCTTCTCGAACGGTACGCCGGCTCGCTCCGAGACATGGGCCGCAAGCGTGTCGAAGCCTGCGTTCGAGTAGATCCGACGCGTCCCCGGCGCCGCCAGCGTCATGTGCCCCTCGAACTCGAGCCCGGAGGCGTGAGCCAGCAGATGTCGGACGGTCGAGCCCGGCGGCCCAGCCGCGTCGTCGAGTGAGACGACACCCCGTTCGGCGGCGATGAGCACGGTCAATGCCGTGACGACCTTCGTCACCGACGCCCACCGGAAGACCTGATCGGGATCGCCACGCCTCGCAGCCACGCCGCCCGATGTGACGACGGCGGCCGCCGCGTGGTCGGCGCCCCATTTGTCGATCACGGCCAGCGCACGTTCCATCTCGGTCACGGGCAAAGCCTAGCGGCCCAGGAAGGACCCGGACGTCTGCGCCGGTCCGGACTGGTCCCTCCGTCCGGTGGCGAACCCCCGCGGGCGTGCCATGCTGCACCGATGCACCGACGTCGCCTGCCCCTCGCCCGCGCCGCGCTTCTCGCGACCGTCGTGGCGCTGACCGCCAGCTCGGTCGCGACCGCAACGGAGTTCCCTGCCGGGTACGAGGGCTATCACAGCTACACGGAGGTCGCTGCCGAGGTCGCTGCGGTCGCCGCCGCGCACCCGTCGATCGTGTCCCGGTTCTCGATCGGCAAGAGCTACAAGGGTCGCGATATCTGGGCGGTCAAGATCTCGGACAACGTCACGACCGACGAGAACGAGCCGGAGGTGATGTTCGACGGGACCCACCATTCCGACGAGCACATGGCCACCGAGATGACCCTGCACATCCTGCACTGGCTCGTCGACGGCTACGGCGTGGACCCACGCATCACCCGGATCGTCGACTCGCGAGAGATCTGGATCGTGTTCGAAGTGAACCCGGACGGCGCCGAATACGACATCTCGGGCGGCCACTTCCATTTCTGGCGCAAGAACCGCCAGCCGACACCCGGTTCGACCTCGATCGGCACGGATCTCAACCGGAACTACAGCTACCACTGGGGTGGCGGCGGCCGAACGAGCTCGAACCCGCAGGCCATCACGTACCGAGGACCGGCGGCGTTTTCCACGCCCGAGGACCGGGCGATGCGCGACTTCATGGCCAGCCGCGTGGTGAACGGCCGTCAGCAGATCCGCGCGGCGATCACGTTCCACGAGAGCGGCCGGCTCGTCATGTGGCCCTACGGCTACACCATGGCGGACGTCCCGTCCGACATGACGACGCAGGACCACGCCGCGCTCGCCAAGATCGGCAGGCACATGGCGGCGACCAACGGCTACAGGCCGGAGCAGGCCAGCGATCTGTACATCAGCTCCGGGACGTCACGCGACTATCAGTACGGCGTCTACCGGATCTTCGCCTACACCTTCGAGATGTCCGTGAAGGACTACCCGGATGACTCGCTCATCGCCTCGGAGACCGGGCGGAACAAGGAGGCTGTGCTGTACCTCATGGAGCGCGCCTGGTGCCCGTTGGCCGCCCTCGGCGCCGACGTGCGGACCGCTCGATGCGGCGCGTTCGACGACGACCTCGAGGTCTACCGCGGCTGGACGCTTGACCCGGATCGGACCGACACAGCCCCGGCTGGTGCCCGTTTTGTCCGCGCGAACCCGGCCTCGACGGTAAGCAACGGCCCGAAGCAGCTGGGGACGACACGCTCGGGCAGCAAGGCATTCGTCACCGGCGCGCGGGCCGGTACGTCACCGAACGGGAACGACCTCGACGGCCAGACGACCGTCCGATCACCGCACATCAACCTTCCCGCGACGCTCGGTCAGCGGCTCACGTTCGCCTACGTGTTCGCGCACAGTGCCGCGTCTCGCTCGTCCGACACCCTTCGGGCGGTCGTGGAGAAGGCCGACGGGACGTTGGTCGAGGTGTGGCGCGTCTCCGGGCGCGCGGCCGATGTCGATGGTGTCTGGAAGACGGCGTCGATCGGGCTCGATGCCTTCGCGGGCCAGACCATCCGGCTGCGGTTCGTCGCGACGGATGGCGGCGCGAACAACCTCGTCGAGGCTGAAGTCGACGACGTCCGGGTGACCCGCGCCGACTGACCGCGCCCGACCGGCGAGCGTAGGCTCTCGTCCGTGGAGGGCAGCCAGACAGCGACGCGCGATCCCCTGACCCTGCGATTCCTCGACGCCGATCTCGAGCACGACTTCCAAGCCGAGATGGCGGCGACCAACGGTGCGCAGGCGCGCGTCGGTGCAGCGGTCGCCATCGTCCTGTGGCTCATCGCCGCGGTCATCGTCCCTGCGGTCGTGTCGATCGACGATCGGCTCGTCGTCGCGATCTGCGTCGGCATGGCGATCGTCAACCTGGTCGGTGTCATCGCCTCGCGGTGGGCGACGTCGCTCGACCGGCAGCAGCTCATCGGCCTCGCGCTCAACGGCCTCGCCGGGCTCGCGGTCCTCGTCCTGATCGCGGCCTCGGGAACGGCCGACCGATACGCCGCGCCGGCGCTGCTGCTGATCGCCATCTTCGCCTTCGTCGTCATCAGGCTGCGGTTCGTCTTCGCGCTCCTGGCGGCAGGGACATACGTCGTGGGCTATGTCCTCGTCGTTGCCATCGGGCCGTCGCGCGGCACCGTGCTCGATATCTTCCTCGTCGCGGCGGCGATCGCCGCCGGCCTTGCGGCGACCTACCTCCTCGAACGCGGTGCGCGCGACGTGTTCGCGCAGCGCCGGCTCATCGAGCGGCAGGGCGCCGAGCTCGCGGAAGCCCATGCCACCTCGGAGCGACTGCTCCTCAACGTCCTTCCCGAAGCCGTCGCCGAGCGCCTCAAGAGCGGCGAGGCGCCGATCGCGGACGCCTACGACGATGCCACCGTGCTGTTCGCGGACCTCGTCGGTTTCACGCCGCTCGCATCCGCGCTCGGCCCGGCGGACACCGTGGAGTTGCTCGATCGGCTGTTCTCCGCCTTCGATCGCCTGGCTTCGCGACATGGCGTCGAGAAGATCAAGACGATCGGCGATGCGTACATGGTCGTCGGCGGCGTGCCTCAGGTCAGCAGCGACCATGCCGCTCGGGTCGTGGCGATGGGACTCGGGATGCTTGTCGAGGTGAGGACCCTCGCTCGCGAGATCGGCCGCCCGCTGGACCTGCGGATCGGCGTGGAGTCCGGGCCCGTGGTGGCCGGCGTCATCGGGACGACCAAGTTCATCTACGACCTCTGGGGCGACACCGTCAACGTCGCGAGCCGCCTCGAATCGACCGGCGTCCCCGGAGCCGTGCAGATGAGCGAGGCGACGTGGCTGCGATCGGGACGCCTTCCCGCGGAGCGCCGCGGACTCGTCGAACTGAAGGGCCACGAGTCTGTCGTCGCCTACCTCGCACGCCCGAGAGATGGCGTTCCGACCGGGGACTGACATCGGCGAGAACCGAAACGCCGATCCAGACGCCATACCCTGTCGAGCACGTCACGATGGCGTGCCGGAACCCGAGGCGACAGTGGACCAGCGAGGACTCGTCGAGCGAGCGCGGGAGGGCGATCATGACGCCTTCACCGAACTTGCCCGCGGGGCCGCCACGCGGCTGGACCGCGCCGCCCGCCTCATCCTCCGCGATCCGGAGCTGGCCCGCGACGCGGTCCAGGAGGCACTGATCAAGGCCTGGCACGACCTGCGACGGTTGCGTGACCCCGACCGGTTCGACGCCTGGCTCCATCGATTGACCGTCAACGCCTGTCTCGACATCGCCCGCCGTCGGCGGCGCCGTGTCATCGAGGTCGAGCTCGACCCGATGGACGGACCCGCCGTCATGGACGTGTCCGGGATGATCGCCGACCGCGAGGTCGTTGACGCCGCGATGCGGCGGCTCGACGAGAGCGGCCGGGCGATCATCGTCCTGCACTACTTCCTCGGGATGCCCCTGGCCGACGTCGCGTCGACGCTCGGCATCCCGATCGGAACGGTCAAGTCGCGACTCCATCGCGCCCTCGGCGAGATGCGCGTCGCGGTCGAGATCGAACCACCGGCGCCCGCTCCGATCACCGGAGGACAGGTGGCATGACCACCCCGACGCGCCTCGAGCGCACCCTGCCGACGATCCTCGACGAGCTGGCCGCCGGCCCTTCCCCCGAATACCTCGATGACGTCTTCGCACGGACGGCGCCCATGCGGCAGCGACCGGGCTGGACGTTCCCCGAAAGGTGGCTCCCCGTGGCTGACATCACACGCTCGCGGGCGTTCGCGCCCGCACCGCCTTGGCGACTCCTCGCCATGGCGCTGGTCGTGATCGCTCTGGTGGCCGTGGCTCTCTTCGCATACGCAGGCGCCCAACGGCACGTGCCGGCTCCCTTCGGTCCAGCCCGGAACGGCCTGATCCCATACGACAAGGACGGCGACATCTACGTCGGTGACCCTGTCACGGGAGTGAGCAGGCTCGTCGTCGGCGGCGCCGAGGAGGACACGGACGCGGGCTACTCACCTGACGGCCTGCAGCTTGCATGGTTGCGGCACGTTGCGGGTGGCGGCATCGACATCAT
>JBJMNA010000180.1:0-7397 GCA_045804485.1 Chloroflexota bacterium | reverse complement strand
GGCAAAGGACAGCCAGAACGGCCACAACGGCCTGGGCCAGAACGGCCACGACCTCAAGGCGCAGCGCCAGCGGGCGATCCGCGACCTCGTCGCGTCGCGGCCGATCGCCAGCCAGCGAGAGGTGGTCGACGCGCTCAGCGCGCAGGGCTTCGAGGTGACGCAGGCGACCGTCTCGCGCGACATCACCGAGCTCGGCCTCATCAAGGCACCAGGCGCCGACGGCCACGTCTACGTGACACCCGACCGGATGAGCGGCACCAACGGCAGCTCGAGCGCGCGTCTCGAGCGGATCCTCACCGACATCCCGATCCGCGTCGGGCGGAGCGGCCTGACGCTCGTCCTGACCGGGACGCCCGGCACGGCCAGCGTCATCGCCCAGGCGATCGACGAGTCCGGGCTCCAGGAGCAGGAGGGCACGCTCGCGGGCGACAATACGCTGCTCGTCCTGTTCCGCGACGAGGCCCGCCTCGAGCGCTGGCTCGAGCGCTTCCACGGCATCCAGGCACGTTCCGGAGGTTCGAAGGTCCCGTGAACAAGGTCGTCCTCGCGTATTCCGGTGGCCTCGACACCTCGGTCGCGGTCGCCTGGCTCAAGGAGCAGTTCAACGTCGAGGTCGTGACGCTCACGGTGGACCTCGGCGGCGGGTCGCTGCGCCCGGGCGTCGAGGCCCGCGCCATCTCGGCCGGGGCGTCGCGCGCATACGTCGTGGACGCGCGCGAACGGTTCGTGACCGATTTCGTCTGGCCGCATCTTCAGGCGAACGCGCTCTACCAGGGCGCCTATCCCCTCGCGACGGCCTTGGCTCGACCGCTCATCGCGCAGCTTCTCGTCGAGGTCGCGAAGGCCGAAGGCGCCGACGCGGTCGCCCACGGCTGCACCGGCAAGGGCAACGACCAGGTCCGCTTCGACGTCGCGACGCATGCGCTCGATCCGGGGCTCGAGGTCGTCGCGCCGATGCGCGTCGGGATGGGGCTGACCCGCGACCAGGAGATCGACTACGCCGCCGAGCGCGGCATCGAGATCCCGATCACCAAGGCCTCGCCCTACTCGATCGACGTCAACCTGTGGGGCCGATCGTGCGAGACCGGCGTCCTCGAGGACCCGTGGGTGACGCCGCCGGCCGACGCCTACGAGTGGACGGTCGCACCGTCGGACGCACCGTCGCCGGTCGAGCTCCTCATCGACTTCGAGGGCGGCGTCCCGGTCGCGCTCGATGGCGAGCGGCTGGGCTCGGTCGAGCTGGTGGAGCGCGTCCACGAGCTCGGCGGAGCGCACGGGGTCGGGCGGATCGACCATGTCGAGGATCGCCTCGTCGGCATCAAGAGCCGCGAGATCTACGAGACGCCCGCGGCGACGATCCTTCACGCCGCGCATCGGGCGCTCGAGGGGCTGACGCTGTCGCGCGACACGTTGCGCTTCAACCGGTTCGTCGCCGACGAGCTCGCAAGGCTCATCTACGACGGCCTCTGGTTCAGCGCCCTCTCGCGCGACCTGCGCGCGTACATCGCGTCGTCGCAGCGGGTCGTGTCCGGCGAGGTCCGCGTGCGGCTGGATCATGGGTCGGCGGTCGTGGTCGGGCGACGCTCGCCGATGTCGCTCTACGACAAGAGCCTCGCCACCTACGACGAGGGCGACGCCTTCGACCACGCGTCGGCGGTCGGGTTCATCGAGATCTTCGGGCTGCCGTTGCGGGTCGAGGCGGCGCGCCACGGGGCGGTCGGCAAGCACCATGGCGCGGCTTGGTCCTGGACGGATCCGCTGCTCTCGGAGATGCCGACGCAGGTCACCGACCCGGAGCGCGCCGCGGTCTGATAGTAGGCGCGCGCGGCCCCGCATCAGCCGGGATCCGAAACGAGCAGACCGCGGTCCTCGACCGTCTCGACCGCGAGCGTGCGGTACCCGACCGCGTCGAACGCCACGGTGACGCGGTCCGGTTCGACAGCCGTGACGATTCCGGTCCCGAACGTCACATGCCGAACGCGCTCGTTCACCGAGAAGGCGGCGACATCGTGGGTCGCCGTGGCCCGCTCGGGCACGCGCCCGGCGAGGCACCGGTCGCACGCGCCGCACGGTGGGTCGAACGGCTCGCCGAAATAGCCGAGCAGGAACGCTCGCCGGCATCCGGAAGTCTCCGCGTACCCACGGATCATGTCCACGCGGCTCTTCTCGATCGCGCGCCGCCGGTCCTGACCCGCGACGGCGTCCCTGACGACGCGGGCGACCGGGCGCTCATCGCCGTCGAGGATGCGGACCGATCCATCCGCGGTCACCTCGACGGCGCCGAGCTCCTCGAGCCGCCCGACGATGGCATCGGTCCGGCGACGCGACCGGCGGACGGCGCGGGCGAGTCCCGGGACGTCGGGCGAGCCGGACTCCCAGCGCCGGAGCACACGCAGGACCGTCCGGACGTCCGCCTCCTCGAAGGCGGCCGGCGCGGCCTGGAACCGGCGCAGCCCGAGGTCTGCGGGTCGATAGAACAGCCGGACGTCCGCTTCCACGCCGTCCCGACCGGCGCGCCCGATCTCCTGGTGATACGCGTCGAGGCTCTCCGACACGTCGAGGTGGTGGACGAACCGCACGTCCGGCTTGTCGATCCCCATGCCGAACGCGATCGTCGCGACGATGACCCCCGTCTCATCAGCCATGAATCGGTCCTGGGTCTCGGCTCTTCGGCGGGCGCTCATGCCCGCGTGGTACGGCTCGGCGCCCACACCAGCCTCGATGAGATCGGCCGCGAGCTCCTCGGCGCCGCGCCGGGTCGCCGTGTAGACGATCCCGGGTGGCTGCGCCGCCGCCGTCGCGGCCACAAGGGCGCGCCTTTTCGCGACCTCGTCCTCGTGATGCTCCACCGCGAGGACGAGGTTCGGCCGATCGAAGCCACGCGCGACGATCGCGGGATCCCGGAGCCCCAGGCGTGCCACGATCTCCTCGCGGATCAGCGGCGATGCTGTCGCGGTCAGCGCAAGGATCGGCGGCCGGCCGAGCACGTCCGCGACGGCGCCTAGCCTCCGGTACTCGGGGCGGAAGTCACGTCCCCACTCCGCGACGCAGTGCGCCTCGTCCACGACGAGGAGTGACGGGGATGCCGCGACGAGCCGTTCGAGCAGGGCGCCGTCCGCGAGGGCCTCGGGCGAGAGCAGGAGGAATTCGATCTCGCCGCGCAGGAATCCCTCGACGGTCGCCTCGCTCTCGGCGGACCCGATCGTCGAATTGAGGACGGCCGCGGGGAGGTCGAGCTCTCGCAGGCCGGCGAGCTGGTCCTGCTGCAGCGCGATGAGCGGCGACACGACGATCGTCGGCCCGTCGATCGAGAGTCCCGCGAGCTGATACACCGCGCTCTTTCCGCCACCGGTCGGCAGCAGGGCGAGGGTGTCCCGTCCATCGACGACCGCTGAGATCGCATCGGCCTGTCCGGGCAGCAGCGTGCGGTGGCCGAGCGTCTCGCGGGCGGCGGCGAGGATCGCTCGTCGGTCGAGGGTCATGTGCGAAGGGTCGCGGCCGGACCGATGCACCGCCGCATCCCCGTCCGGCGTGCCCATCACAGTCGTGCCGCAGCGTCCCCACAGCCGAACCTACGCGCCCGCCGCTACGATGACGCGATGACCAACGTGACCGAACTACGGACCGAGCTGATCGAGAACCTGCGCGCCTGCCGCGACGCCGAACGTGGGATCTTCGCCAATGTCGACCCGGCCCTGCGCGACGAGGCCGGCGCGGACGGTGGCTGGTCCGCCAAGGACAATCTCGCCCACCTTGCCGCGTGGCGCCATCGCCAGGCCGCCACGATGGAGGCGGTCCGTGCCGGCCTCCCCGAGCCCGCTCTTCCCGGCGACGACATCGACGCGACCAACGCGATCTACCACGAGGAGCGCTCCGGTTGGTCGTGGGAGGAGGTCCAAGCGGACGCCGACGCATCGCTCGAGGCGCTCGTCGGCGCGATCGCGGCGGCGAGCGACGACGCGCTCGTCGAACAGAAGGTCCTCGGCTCGATCATGGGCGACGGCCCGGAGCACGACCTCGCCCATCTCGGCCCGATCGCGAGGACGGTCCGGATGGAAGACAGGGTGCGTGACCTCGCCGACCGAACGCAGGCGATGCTCGACCACGGCGTCTGGCCGGATCGTGCCGCCGCGTTCGCGCGCTACAACCTTGCCTGCTTCCGTGCCCTCGCCGGCGACCTCGACCAGGCACGTGCGCTCCTGCGGCTGGCCCTGCCCGGACAGGATGAGCTGCTCGCGTTCGCGCCCAAGGACGACGACCTCATCGCGCTTCGGGACGAGATCCCGGCACTCGCCGTTGGCACCTGACCGCCCGTCCTCGTCCGTCGTGAGCGACCTCGACGAACTGTCGTTCCTCAACGAGATCGCCCAGCTCGCGACGCAGGCGCGCGACTGGGACGAGCTGATGCGGTCGATCGTGCAGGGCACGACCGCCGCGATGCGGGTCGAGGTCTGCTCCTTCTATCTCGCCAACCAGGACCGGAGCCGGCTCACGCTGGCGGCGACGAATGGTCTCGATCGCACGCAGGTCGGCAAGGTCAGCCTCGCCTGGGGCCAGGGGATCACGGGGCGTGTCGCCGAGTCCCGTCAGCCGATCGCGGTCGAAGACGTGACGCGTGACGACCGGTTCTCGTGGGTTCGCGGCTTCGACATCGAAGGGCTTGCGGGGATGCTGTCGGTGCCGCTGATCTGGCATGACGACGTCGTCGGCGTCCTCAACGTCCAGACGCGCGGACCGCGGCAGTTCGCCGAGGACGAGATCGGCTTCCTCGGGACGATCGCTGCGTTGCTCGCCGGGATCGTCGAGAAGGGCCGCCTCACGGCTGAGGTCGAAGCGCGGCTGGCGGAGCTGACCGCGCTCGATGCCGCCCGGTCGGAGCTCCTGAGTGTCGTGACGCACGAGCTCCGGACGCCGTTGTCGGTCGTCCGCGTCTACGTCGACCTGCTCGCGGAGGCCGCGGCGGCGAACCCGTCCGAGGCGGCTGATCCGGAGGCGTGGCGGACGTCGGCGCTCGAGCAGCTTGCGCGGCTCGACCGGCAGGTCGATTCGATCCTTGCGTCCGTCCGCGGCGAAGGGCTGACCGGGCTATCGCGGGCGCCGTTCGATGCCGTCGAGGCGGTCGACGAGACGGTCGAGACGCTGCGACTCCTCCTCAGGCCACGACCGATCCGGTGGGAGCGCCCGCCCGGGCCACTCGTCGCGGTCGGCGACGAGACGCGCTTCCGGCAGGTACTCGAACAGCTCCTCGAGAACGAGTCGAAGTACGCGCCGTCGGCCGAAGGTGTCAGCATCGGTGTCTGGCGCGTCGGCAACGAGGTCCAGGTCTACGTGACCGACGACGGCCCGGGCGTCCCGATCGAGGATTGGGAGAGCGTCTTCGAGCCGTTCGTGCGGATCGGTGGGCGTGGCCGAAGTCGTGGCTCCGGGATCGGGCTGTTCGCCGCGCGCAGGCTGATGACGGCGATGGGCGGGCGGATCTTCCTCGAGCCGAACGGCTATGCGAGCAGCCGGTTCGTGGTGGCGTTGCCGACGGCGTGACGCCGCTCCCCGCCGATATGCCGCTCTAGAGCATCAGCGCCTCAGGCCGTGACGACCCTCGCCTGCGCCGCGCGCAGGAGCGCGTACCCGGGCTTGACGACCTCGTTGATGATGCGCAGCCGCTCGTCGAACGGCGCGAACGCGCTCTTCATCGCGTTGATCGTGAGCCATTCCATCTCGCCGAGGCCGATCCCGAACGCCTCGTCGAGCGCGGCGAACTCCGACGACAGCGAGACGCCGCTCATCAGCCGGTTGTCGGTGTTGACCGTCACCCGATACCGTAGCCGCCGGAGCAGGTCGATCGGGTGATCGCGGACCGACGCGACGGCGCCGGTATGGACGTTCGAGCTCGGGCACATCTCGAGCGGGACACGCCGGTCGCGGACGAACGCGGCCAGCCTCCCGAGCTCAACGGATCCGTCGTCGCGGACGGTGATGTCGTCGACGATGCGGACCCCGTGACCGAGCCGCTCCGCACCGGCGAACTGGAGCGCCTCCCAGATCGACGGGAGCCCGAACGACTCGCCGGCGTGGATCGTGATGTGGAAATTCGCCCGCCGGATGGTCTCGAAGGCGTCGAGATAGCGCGTCGGCGGGTAGCCCTTCTCGGGCCCCGCGACATCGAACCCGACGACGCCCGCGTCGCGCCAGCGGATCGCGCATTCAGCAACCTCGACGGACCGCGCCGCCTGGCGCATGGCGGTGACGAGTAGCTTCATCGTGATCCGGTGGCCCGCCTCGGCGGCACGCATCGAGCCGATCCGGAACCCGTCGAGGATCGCTTCGGTCGCCTCGTCGAGGGTCAGTCCCTGCTCGGTGCAGAGCTCGGGGGCCATCCGGACCTCGGCATAAACGACGCCGTCGGCGGCCAGATCCTCGGCACATTCCGCGGCCACACGACGGATCGCGTCAGGCCACTGCATGACGCCGAAGGTATGCGCGAACGTCTCGAGGTAGAGCTCGAGGCTCTTGCGGTCCGCGCCCCGACGGAACCAGGTCCCTAGGTCGTCGACATCGGTCGTCGGGAGGTCCGTGTAGCCGTATTCCGACGCGAGGTCGATGACGGTCGCCGGCCGGAGGCCGCCATCGAGGTGGTCGTGGAGCATCGCCTTCGGCGCCCTGACGATGGTCTCGAGGTCCGGCATCTCGCGATGGTACCTGCCTGCCGATGCCGTTCGGCGGTCAGCGAGGAGCGCCGAGCCGTTCGCGGGCGGCGGCGAGCGCGGCGGCGACCCGCCCGGGAGCCGTCCCACCGACGACGTCGCACGACGCGAGCGCGCCGTCGATCGAGGCGGCGTCACGGAGTGCGTCTCCGATGCCGGCGTCCCCCGCGAGTGCCACGGCTACGGCGTCGCCGCTCCCGCCCAACGCACTAGTGATCATCGCGTCCGTGACGGCGTCGAGCGGGACGCCGGCCCCTTCCGCCTCCGCGACGAGCGACCCGACGATGTGGTGGGCGACACGGAACGCCACACCGCGCCGGACCAATGTGTCCGCGACGGCCGTCGCTGTGGTGTACCCCTCGCGCGCGGCATCGCCCATCCGTGCCGCGTCAACGGTGAGCGTCGCGATGAGACCTGTCATGACGTCGAGCGAGGATTCGTAGACCGCCACCGCGTCGAGCAGCGGCGCGACGCCGTCCTGGAGGTCGCGCTGGTACGCCAGCGGGAGGCCCTTGAGGAGCGTCAACTCCCCGGTCAGCTCCCCGATGACGCGGGCGGCGCGGCCGCGGACCAGTTCGGCCGGATCAGGGTTCTTCTTGTTGGGCATCATCGACGAACCTGTCGAGAAGGCGTCGGCGACCTTGACGAACCCGAACCGCGGATTCGACCACCAGGTGATCTCCTCGGCGAGACGGC
>JBJMNA010000179.1:0-15146 GCA_045804485.1 Chloroflexota bacterium | reverse complement strand
GCGCTGCCGGGTCTCGCCGGTTCACGGGCACCCAGCCCGATCGAACCCCTCCCAGCTGGCGCTTTCCAGCAGTTCACGGTCCCTGCGAACGCGTCGCGATCGACGGCATCGATCTCGTCCCTTGACGCCGCCTTCGTCTCGAATGGAGCGGTGGGTCCCGGGTCGACGATCGGGGAACCAGCGGTCACCAGGAGCGATCCCACGGTCGGACGCTCGAGCGCCGCGCAGCCGGCCACGAGCGCGGCGTCCGAGAGCAAGAAGCCCGGAGGCGCGCGGTCCGCGTCCGTCCCCGGCAAGGCGAAGTACACGTTGTCCGGCGGGGCGACGTTCTACGACAACGGGACCACGGCGATGCGCCTGCCGCGCGGGACGGTCGTGAAGATCTGCGGCAAGGGCGGCTGCATCGTCCGCGTCGTCAACGACTACGGGCCGCAGAAGAAGAGCCGCGTCGTCGACCTCTACCGCCCGGACTTCTTCCAGGTCTGCGGGTGTCCGTCCTGGTCGGGGACGACCCAGGTGACGGTGTACGTCTACTGACCCTCGCGGGTTATCCTTTCGGCGTCCCTTCAGCCACGGCCCCGTGAGGCCGCCAGGGAGGCCCGGTGAGGCCCAGGAAGGAGCGATGAGCGGCCGTCAGATCATGACCGCCGACGAGATCCGTCGGGCGACGGTGCGGCTGTCGCATGAGATCGTCGAGAAGCAGGCGGGCACCGACGGGCTCTTGCTGATCGGCATCCAGCGCCGCGGCGTTCCGCTCGCCGCGAGGATCGCCGCCGCGATCGCCGACAACGAGGGAGTCGAGGTGCCGGTCGGGGCGCTCGACATCACGTTCTACCGTGACGATCTGTCGATGGTCGCGCAGCAGCCTGTCGTCAAGGGCACCGCCCTTCCGTCGGGGATCGACGGGCGGACGGTGGTCCTCGTCGACGACGTCCTGTATACGGGTCGGACGATCAGGGCGGCGATGGACGCACTCGTCGACTTCGGGCGCCCTCAGGCGATCCGGCTCGCGGTCCTCGTCGACCGTGGCCATCGCGAGCTGCCGATCCGCGCCGACCACGTCGGCAAGAACGTGCCGACGTCGCGCGAGGAGCTGGTCAAGGTCCACCTCGAGGAGATCGACGGCGAGGACGGGGTCGAGATCGAGCGGCTCGTCGCCGAGCCGGTGGGGTGAGCACCGTGGCGGACGCGGAGGCGCAAGCGGCCGCGGCGGTCCCGTCGGTGGACGCCGTCCCCGGCAGCCAGCCCGTTCCGTGGCGTCACCGACACCTGCTCGACGTCGACGGACTCTCCGCCGGCGACCTCGACCTCGTGATGCGGACGACGGATGCGATGCGCGAGGTCCTTGCCCGGCCCATCGCGAAGGTCCCCGCGCTCCGCGGCCGGCAGGTGACGATCCTCTTCTACGAGGCATCGACGCGGACGCGCGTCTCGTTCGAGGTGGCGGCCAAGAACCTGTCAGCGGACGTCGTCAACATCGCGGCGGCGAGCTCATCAGTGTCGAAGGGCGAATCACTGGTCGACACCGTGCGGACGGTCGAGGCCCTCGGCGCCCACATGCTGGTCATGCGCCATTCGGTCTCGGGCGCGCCGTACCTCGCCGCGGAGACGTTCGGTGGGTCCGTGCTCAACGGCGGCGACGGCTGGCACGCCCACCCGACGCAGGCGCTGCTCGACCTGTACACGATGCGCGAGCGGCTGCCCGGCGGCTCGCTCGAGGGACGCAAGGTCGTCATCCTCGGCGACCTGCTGCATTCGCGCGTCGCACGATCGAACATCTGGACGCTGACCGCGGCCGGCGCGGACCTGTGGCTGTGCGGGCCCGCGACGCTCGCGCGTGGATTCGAGGCCTGGGCCGGACGTGGCGCGGCGGCGGGTCGACGGTTCCACGTGACAACGTCCGTGGACGAGGCGTTGCGAGATGCCGACGTCGTGATGGCCCTGCGGATCCAGCGTGAGCGGATGGCCTCGGGGCTGCTGCCGTCGCTGCGTGAGTACGCGGCGCGCTACGGACTGACCCGCGAGCGGCTTGCGCTGGCGCGACCGGGAGCGCTCGTGATGCATCCCGGCCCGATGAACGAGGGCGTCGAGATCGCCGCGGACGTCGCCGCCGGCGCGCAGTCGGTGATCACGGATCAGGTCACGAACGGTGTCGCGGTCCGCATGGCGATCCTGTACCTGCTCGCGGGCACCCACCCGGTCGGGACCGAGGCCGCGTGACCGACGAGGGGCCGGATCTCGAGATCAGCCGCGCCTGGCTGGTCGACCCCGCGGCTCGTCGCGAGGGACCGGGCGAGATCGTCGTCCGCGACGGCATCCTCGAGGCGGTGACCTGGCTCCAGGGCGAGGACGCCAACGGCATCGACGCCGACGGGGTCGTGGTCGCGCCGGGCTTCATCGACCTCCACGCTCATCTGCGCGAGCCCGGCACCGAGGACGCCGAGACCGTGGCGACGGGGTTGGGCGCCGCCGCGCATGGTGGATTCACGACGGTCTGCGCGATGCCGAACACGACGCCGCCACTGGACGAGCCGGGCGTGTTCGCCGGCATCCGCGCCGCTGGGGTCGCGTCCGGCTCGCCTGTCGAACTGCTCGCGCACGCTGCCGTGACGGTCGGTCGGGAAGGGGAGCGGCTCGCGGCTCTCGGCGAACTCGCGGACGCGGGCGTCGTGGGCTTCTCGGACGACGGGAGTCCGATCCGGTCGCCATCGATCCTGCGCGCGGCGCTTGCCTATGCGGGCGCGCTCGGGCTGCCGATCGTGGATCACCCCGAGGATCCCGGCCTGACGGAAGGCGCCGAGGCGAACGATGGCTTGGTCGCGACCGTGCTGGGCCTCCGCGGCTGGCCGGCGGCTGCCGAGGAGATGGCCGTCGCGCGCGACATCGCGATCCTTGCGGATGTCTGCCGCGACGTGCCGGGCGCCCGGTTGCACCTCACGCACGTCTCCACGGCTGGCGCGCTCGAGCTCGTCCGGCGCGCGAAGGCCGCTGGCCTGCCGGTCACGTGCGATGTCACGCCGCATCACGTCGCGCTGACTGATGAATGGGTCGCGGGCGCTCGGCGCTGGGCGTGGGAGGCGACCGGCGATCCCTGGTCGGACGGCGCGATCGTCGCGGGGCCATATGCCACCTCCCTCCGGGTCAACCCGCCGCTTCGCTCACCCGACGACGCCGCGGCCTGTCTCGCGGCGCTCCTCGACGGCACCGCCGACGCCGTCGCCACCGACCATGCCCCCCACAGCGAGGTCGACAAGGCGGTCGAGTTCGGCTTGGCGGCGAACGGGATCAGCGGGATCGAGACCGCTTTGGGACTTCTGCTCGCCGCCGTCGATGCTGGGCGTCTGCCGCTCGCCCGCGCCATCGAGGCGCTGACGACGGGTCCTGCGACCGTTCTCGGTGGTCGTTCCCGACGTGCGGGGTCCGTCGGGCTCGTGGAAGGCGCCCCGGCGGATCTGGTCGTGTTCGATCGCTCCGACCGGTGGACCGTCACCGCCGACGCGCTCGCGTCACGTGGCAAGAACACACCACTCCTCGGCATGAGCCTCACCGGCCGCGTGCTCGTGACCCTCGCGAACGGCCGCGTCGCGTACGAGGCGCCAGGTCCGTAGATGGACGGGCCGAATGCCGACTTCGAGCGGCGCTCGCTCTGGAGCGCGACGATGCCGGCGCTGCCGGATCGGTCGGGTCGGGCGTTGCCGGAGACGTCCGATATCGTCGTCGTCGGCGGCGGTTATGCCGGTGTCACCGCCGCAGCCGAGCTCGCGCGTCGCGGCGTCGCCGTCACGTTGCTCGAGGCGCACACGCTGGGCTGGGGCGCGTCGACGCGGAACGGCGGGATCGTCCATCCCGGCTACAAGTGGGGACCCCGGCAGCTCGTGCGTCGGCACGGCGAGGCCGTGGGCGGTGCCCTGTACGACGATACGCTCGCCGCTTACGAGACCGTCAAGCGGCTGATCGCCGAGGACTCGATCGACTGCGACTTCCGGGAGAACGGCTATGTCGAGCTGGCCCACGCGGCCTCGCACGTCCGCGACCTTGCCCAGCTTCGCGACAGTCTCGCCGGTCGCGGCGTCCCGTCCATCCTCGTTCCACGCGAGAAGCTGCACGACGAGATCGGGACGGACGTCTACCATGCCGGCCTCCTGATCCCGGGCGGCGGGACCGTCCACCCCGGCCGACTGTTCGCGGGGCTCGCGGCGATGGCCGACCGTGCCGGGGCGGACCTCCATGAGGGTGTCCGGGCCCGGTCCGTCCGACGCCAGCCCGACGCTCGATTCGTCGTCGAGACCGACCGGGGGACGATCGTCGCGCGTGACGTCCTCGTCGCGACGAACGGCTACACCGACGGTGTCGCTCCGTTTATCCGGCGGCGGATCATCCCCATCGGGAGCTACATCATCGCGACCGAACCGCTGCCCGACGACCTCGTCGCGGAGCTGTCGCCGCGTGGCCACGCGTTCTTCGACACCAAGAACTTCCTCTACTACTGGCACATCTCGGCCGACAAGCGGATGGTCTTCGGCGGCCGGGCGAGCATGTTCCCCACCACGATCGACCGGACGGCCCGGATCCTCTACCAAGGCCTCGTCCACGTCCATCCCCAGCTTGCGGGGCGGCGGATCGACTACGCGTGGGGCGGCAATGTCGGCTTCACCTTCGACCGGATGCCGCACGTCGGGCGGACGTCGGTGGGCGTGGCGTACGCCGTCGGGTGCTGCGGGTCGGGCGTCGCGCTGATGACGCACCTCGGCACGAAGGTCGGCGAGTGGCTCGCGGGCGGCGAGGCGCCGGCTCTCGCGGCGCTCCGATTCCCGCTCGTGCCCGCACCATACGAGGGCAGGCCGTGGTTCCTGCCGGTCGTCGGCGAGTGGTACCGCTTTCGCGATGCGGTCGACGCGCGGTCCCGGCCTCGATGAGGGTCGGTTTCCGGACATCGCCGCAGAACACCGACTGGGCGAGCCTTGAGGCCGCATGGGCGGAGGCGGGCCAGCACGACGTGTTCGATTCCGGGTGGCTGAACGATCACATCGTCGACCCCGGCGCCGACCGCGGTGGTCCGGCGTTCGAGTCGATGACCTCTCTCGCCGCGCTGGCGCACCACGTGCCCGGCAAGTGGGTCGGCCAGACGGTCCTGGCCGCGACCTTCCGCCATCCATCGATGCTCGCCAACGAGGCACTGACGCTCGACCACCTGACCGGCGGCCGGTACATCCTCGCGCTGGGAGCTGGCTGGCATGTCGGGGAACACGAATCGTTCGGTATCGACCTGCCGCCGCTGGGCGAGCGGTTCGATCGTTTCGAGGCGACGATCCGGATACTGCAGGCCCTCTTCAGCGACGAGGCCGGCCGGCCACCCGGCGTGACGCTCGACGCACCGCCATTCCGGCTCGACCGGGCCGTCATGGAGCCCGGGCCAGTCCGACCCGGCGGACCTCCGCTGTGGCTCGGCGGGCAGGGGCCGCGCGGCTTGCGGCTGGCCGCACGCTACGCCGACGGCTGGAACTACGCCTCGAACCTCGACGGGACGCTCGAGGGCTTCATCGAACGACGCGACCGCCTGACCGCCGAATGCGAGGCGATCGGACGCGATCCCGCGACCCTCACGCTGTCCGTCCAGATCATCATCCCGCCCGGTGGTGAACCGCGTCGGGCGGCCCTCGACCGGGCCGTGGCGTACGGTCGCGCCGGCGCCGCCGAGATCCTCCTGACGACGCTCGCACGGGAGGGCGCCGCCGGGATCCGCCGGCTGGCGACCCAGGTCGCCGAACCGCTCAAGGCGACGTTCGGCTAACGGACGTCGGCTGCCAGCCCGCGCAGCGTCTCGAGAAGGCGGTCGATGTCGGCTTCCGTCGAGAGGTAGTTGACGATCCCGGCTCGGAGCCACGTCGCGCCGCGGAGCCGCGTTGTCGTGAGCCAGCCGTCGCCGGAGGCTTCAAGGGCGGTTTGAAGTCGGTCCTGGTGCGCGTCCAGGTCGCCCTCGGGAAGCGTCAGCGCCGCGTCGCGCCCGCCGGGCAGGTGCCGGAAGCAGACGACCGACAGCTCGGGCGTCGCCGGGATCGCCTCGAAGTCGTCCGACTCGGCGCATCGGCGGGCCAGCAACGCGGCGAGGTCGTCGTTCGCTTCGATCAGGCGCCCGAAGCCCTCGGTGCCGAGGTGCTTCCACGACATCCAGAGCTTGAGCGCACGCCAGCGGCGCGTCCCCTCGAAGGACAGCTTGTAGAAGTTGAGCTGGTCCTCGTGGTCGTCGTGCACGTCGGCCGGCCGGCTGCTCGGCCGTTCGCCGCCGCGGTAGTACTCGGGTGCGCGACCACCGAACACCTGCGCGAGATGGGCGCCATCGCGGACCAGGAGGCCACCGATGTCATAGGCCTGGAAGAACCACTTGTGCGGGTCGAGCGTGACGGAATCGGCGCGGTCGAGACCAGTGACGCGATCGCGGTCCCGCGCGGACAGCCGCGCGCCGCCACCGTAGGCGGCATCGACGTGCAGCCACAGATCCTCCGCGACCGCCACGTCGGCCAGCTCGCCGACGATGTCCACCGACCCCGTGTTCGTCGAACCGGCGACGGCCGCGATCGCGAACGGCGTCAGGCCGGCCGCGCGGTCACGCGCCACCGCGACCGCGACGGGCGCGCCGTGGAGGCGGAACCGCTCGTCAGACGGGAGCACCACGAGCGTGTCGGGTGGGAACCCGAGCAGGTCCAGTGCCCGCGCGACCGAGAAATGCGTCTGGTCCGACGTGTAGACGCGTACGCCGTCGAGCATCGCACCGCGCGGGATGCGGCCTGCGCCGAGCAGCCGCCCGAGATGGATGTCGCGGGCAAGGGCCAGGCCCATGAAGTTCGCCATGACGCCGCCGGACGTGAGCAGCCCGAACGAACCGGATCCGTAGCCGACGAGATCGCACAACCAGCGGACGACCTCCTCCTCCACGAAGGTCGCGAGCGGACCGGCGTGCCAGACGTCGACGCCCTGGTTCGTCATCTGCGCAAGCAGCTCGCCCATCATCGAGACCGGCAGCGGCGGGGGCGTGAAGTAGCCGAATTGGCGTGGATGCTGGGCGTTCATCTGGCCGCCCGCCAGACGCTCGCGGAACTCCGCGAGGACGTCGGCGATAGGTGCCGGCTGGGCTGGAGCGGGCTCTGGGCGGCCGGTCGGGCCGAAGAACGACGCGCGGAGAGCGGCATATGGCGCGGGATCGCCCATCGCCCGGTGCGCCGCCTGGTCGTAGAGGAAGTCGAGTGCCGTCGCCCATGTGTCGGCACCCAGTCGCTCCATCGCGCCGCGTGACGCCGCTTCATCGCCGTAGAAGACGAGCTCGGGTTCGGGATGCCAGTCGGGGTCGTGCGGTCCGTCGGTCATGGACGGCGATGGTAGCCGCCGGCCGGTAGGCTAGGGCGATGGAGGATCACGACCCTGCCGGGCGAGCGTGGCTCGCCCAGCACCTCGACCCGCTTGGCATCCCGTACGAGCTCTTCGCTTGCGATCCGGCGCTCGCGGACACCGCCGCGTTCTGCGCCGCCTACGGGTTCGATCCCGAGGAATCGGCGAACACCATCGTCGTCATCGGAAAGTCCGATCCGCCGCGCTATGCCGCGTGCGTCACGCTCGCGCCCTACCGGCTCGACGTGAACCGCGCCGTCCGCGACCGCCTCGGGACGCGCAAGGCGTCGTTCGCGCCGGCCGAGGAAACGGCGGCGCTGACGGGGATGCAGATCGGCGGGGTGACCGTGTTCGGGCTGCCGGCCGAGCTTCCGATCTGGGTGGATTCGCGCGTCATGGCGCGCGACCGGATCGTTCTCGGTGGCGGCTCCCGGTCGTGGAAGGTGATCGCCGCGCCCGCGATCCTCCACGCGCTTCCCGGGGTGACGGTCGTGGACGATCTCGCCACCGAGCCGCGTCCCAGCGCATGACCTCCTCGGTCGTCACCATCCGCCCGGTCGAGGACGACGATCTCCCCGTGTTGTACGAACACCAGGCGGACCCCGTCGCGAACGCGATGGCCGTGGTCCCCGCAAAGGACCGACCCGCGTTCGACGCTCATTGGGTGACGATCCGTGCGAACGAGACGGGCTTGGCTCGGGTCGTCGTCGCCGATGGCACCGTGGTCGGGATGATCCTCAGCTGGCTCGATGGCGAGAAGCGGATGGTCGGCTACTGGTTTGGTCGGGAGTTCTGGGGTCGGGGCTATGCCACTCGCGGCCTGGCTCTCGTCGTCGACGAGATCGCGGATCGCCCGCTCTTCGCCTCCATCGCCGACACGAACATCGGGTCGCGGCGCGTGCTCGAGCATTGCGGGTTCGTCCGCGTCGGCGGGGGCATGGAGGACGGCGTCGCGGGATCGACCTACCGGCTTGATTGAGGCCAGCCCGTCGTCGGACGGCCTGCCGTATCGTTGCGCCCCGTGACCGACCAGCCCGCCGACCCGTCCAGCGAGCCGCCGTTCGACCCTCGTGCAGACCCGACGCCACCGCGACGTCCGCGACCGACCACCGGCCCCGTCCAGTACAAGGGCGACGACCTCGAGGCGGAGCGTGGGCCTGGGCTCGGGTGTTTCCGCTTCCAGGTCGCGATCCTGATCTTCTTCATCTTCCTGACGCCACTGAGCGTCGTGTGGAACTGGCCGCCGATCGTCAGCACGATCCTGCTCTTCTCCGTGATCGGACTGCTGCTCGTGACGGGCCAGACGATCATCTTCCTGCTCAGGCTCGTGAGCGCGGACCGTCGGGGCCGTCGTCGTCCGCTGGCGAGCGGCACGAAGACGGTCGGAGAGCTCGAGGATGCGGGCGCAGCGGCCGCGCCGGACGACACCGACGACACTCACTGACGCCGGCGCGTAGATCGCGGCGAGCGACGCCGGCTTTCCCTGCCCCGAACGCCACCGCACGAGTGGCCCATGCGACAATAGGCGTCGGGTCATCGCGTGGCCCGGACCGTTCGCCCGAGGAGGACCGCACCGGTGCCCGTGCTCGCGACCTACTTCAGCGTCCGCCGCGGCCGAGACCCGTTCTTCAAGTTCTTCATGCGAACGATCTTTCCGAGGCAGGTGAAGGACTACGAGGAGAAGTTCGGCATCCGCTTCATCGGCTGGTTCAACGTCGCCCACGGCTGGGATTTCGACAACGTGATCCTGCTCGACCTGCCCGACTACGCGACGCTCGACAAGCTCGAGGCCGACGAGGCGACACGCGCTCTCGGTCATCGCGCCGGCGAGTGGATCTTCGAACGCCATCACTCGATGTTCCTGCGCGAGCGGATGGGTCCCGACCTCGAATACCACCCGTAGACTCACCCGACAGCGAACGGAGGCGACCACCATGGACAGCCACAACGACCTGCTCGGGGAGCTTGCGTCGGATGCCGCCCTCGAGCGCTCCGACTTCATCGTCCAGGCGACGGAGCAGCTCCGCCGGTTCCTCGACCACCACAAGGACCGGATCGCCGTGCTCGGCGGCCTGACGCTCATCGACGAGGAGCCTGACTACCTGTCGATCGCGCCCGACCTGTCATTCCGCAGCCGGAGCCGCTACCTCGACGACCTCACGGGCGAGTGGGTGAGCGAGACAGAGGTGATCGAATCCGCGTCCGAGCTCATCGAGCTCTACAACCCGGCCGATATCTACGCCGCGTTCGCTGAAGCGGCGCGCGAATCCGCCGGGATGCCGCCGGAGCCGACGGCGGAGGGGGACCTTCTCGAGGTCGCCGGGATCTCGCCCGAGGAGGGCATCTCGATCTCCGAGGACCCGTACGCGGCCGCAGCGGATTCGTGGGCATCGAACCAACCCGTCTCGCTCACCGAGGACGACGACGAGTCCGCCGCACGGCGACTGTATGACCTCGCGCTCGAGTTCCAGGAGCGGAGCCAGCGCTCGGAGGCGCGCCTGCTCGACGAGTTCGAGGGAGCGTCGGCGAGCCTGGTCGCGATCGTCGGCGACATGATCATCGTCGACGACGAGGACGAGCGACTGTCGCTCACCTCCTCAGGCTTCCGCGCCGAGGTCATCCCCGAGGACTCCGACGACGAGTGGCGGACGCTCGGCGGTGCCGACGAGCTCGTCGAGTTCTACGACCCGACCGACGTCTTCGGCGACCTGGCTGACGCGCTCGCTGAGGCGTTCCCGTCCGTCGCGCCCGAGGTCACGGGCGCCGAGACGAACGGGACGGGCGCGGGCGACGCGTCCGCGAGCGCGACCGACGCGGACGCGACGGCAACGCACGACGCCGACGCCGGCGACCGAGAGGACGAGCCGACCGCGTGACGATGCGGCTCGCTGCCGCGGAGCTGGTCGAGAGTCGCGAGATCCTGCCGGGCCAGTGGCTGCAGGCGTATCACGCGCCCGCCCTGGCGAACGGGTCCCGTGCCGGCCAGTTCGTGCACGCCCGTCCGGGTGACTTCTCGGGGATGGTCCTGCGCCGGCCGTTCTCGCTCAACACAGCGGATCCCGCGACCGGCATCGTGACGATCCATTTCCGGGTCATCGGACGCGGCACGGATTGGTTCACCCGTCTCCGAGCCGGCGACGCGATCGACCTCCTCGGGCCGCTCGGCCGGCCGTTCGAGGTGGACCCGCGATCGAGCCATCTGCTGCTCATCGCGGGCGGTCTCGGCATGGCGGGCGTCCGGATGCTGGCCGACGAGGCGATCCGTGACGGGCGACGGGTGACGCTCCTGTTCGGGGCCGCCTCGGCGCGCGAGGTCTATCCATCGACGCTGCTGCCCGACGAGGTCGAGTACATCGTCGCGACCGACGACGGCAGCATCGGGCACCACGGCTATGTCACGGACCTCGTCCCGGAGTACGAGGCCTGGGCCGACCAGGCATTCGCCTGCGGTCCCGCGGCGATGCTCGCCGCGCTCGCGCGCATCGCCGGCGGACGCCGCGAGCGGCTCGGCGTCGCGAAGCTCGGGCGAAAACGTGGCGCCGGGAAGACCGATCCCGTCGGGTCGCCGGCCGCTCGGCGGAAGGCGTTCCTGCAGGTCTCGATGGAGCAGAACATGGGCTGCGCGGTCGGGGCGTGTCTCGGCTGCGTCGTGATGAGTACCTCGGGAACGCCACAGCGTGTGTGCCGCGAGGGGCCCGTCTTCGCGGCCGAGGAGATCGCCTGGGAGAACGCCTGGTGATCGACCGACGGCGAAACCGCAATCGCGGTCAAGCGGTGCCCGGGCGAGAGCGGCCATCATCTGGTCATGAGCGCTGCGACTGACACATTCGTCGCCTTCGTGGACGTCCTTGCGGACGCGCTCGACGACCACGAGACGACCGGTGAGGCACTGGCGGCCCGGCTGTGCCTGTCGCGTTACCACTTCGATCGGGTGATCGCATCCGTCGCCGGGGAGCCGCCGGCGGCCTTCCGGCGACGGATCCTCCTCGAGCGGGCGGCGTATCGCCTCGTGACCACGGACCGATCGGTCCTCGACATCGGTGTCGAGGCCGGCTACGGCTCGCACGAGGCCTTCACCCGCGCGTTCGGCCGGGCATACGGGTCGCGGCCGACCGAGTGGCGGCGGCAGCCGACACAGACGCAGATCGCAGCGCCCAGCGATGTCCATTTCTCACCGCCGGGTGGGCTTCGGCTCCCCGCGCGCGCCAAGGAGGCTCCGATGGATCTGCTCGTGAAGATGGTCGAACACCATGTCTGGCTGACCGGCGAGATGGTCGAGCGCGCCGCACGCGTCGGCGACGACGCGCTCGACAAGCCGATCGTCATCTCGGTCGAGGGCGTGGACGACGACCCGACCCTGCGCAAGCTGCTGTCCCGGCTCGTCGGGCAGCTCGGGATGTGGAACGCCGTGCTGGCGATGCGCGACTACGATTGGTCCGTGGAAGAGCACGAGACCGTCGCGTCGATGCGCCGCCGGCTGGCGGTCGAAGGACCGACGTTCCTCGAGCACGTTCGCCGCGTCTCGGAAGAGGGCCGGCTCGACGAGACCTTCGTCGATGCGCTGTGCACGCCAGCCGAGGTGTTCACGCACGGCGGCATGATCGCTCACGTCCTCACGTTCGCCGCGCATCGCCGGACGCTCGTGGCGGGGGCGCTCATCGACGCCGGGATCACCGATCTCGGCGCCGGGGACCCGCGGCTGTGGGTCGCGCAGAACGCTGCATGACCCACACGTGAAGGCCAAGCGGCGGGCCGTCACGGCCTCGCCCCGGGTGGCCGAGCAGAGGTACCCGGTCGCGCCACAGCGTCCCGTGTCGATCGGCACGGGACGCCGCTCGTCGGTCGCCGCCGCGGTTCCTGCCGCCCGGCCCGCGCGCGTCGCTGCGGACTCGGTCGACCTCAGCGTCGAGATCGGGCGCGGCCTCGTCCTGCCCAACCCGATCCTCGTGGCGTCCGGGACCTTCGGCTATGGCGTCGAGTACGGGGACGTCGTCGATGTCGATCGGCTCGGCGGCATCTGCTGCAAGGGGACGACGCTCAAGCCGCGGATCGGCAATCCGACGCCACGGGTGACCGAGACGCCGGGCGGCATGCTGAATTCGATCGGGCTCCAGAACCCTGGCGTGGACGCCGTGATCGAGAAGTACGCGGAGACATGGACGACCTGGGCGACGCCGGTGATCGTCAACGTCGCCGGGGAGTCGGTGCACGACTACGTCGAGGTCGCTCGGCGTCTCGATGGTGTCCCGGGCGTCGCCGCCATCGAGCTCAACATCTCGTGTCCGAACGTCGGTGCCGGCGGGCTGCAGTTCGCGATCGATGCCGGCGCGGCGGGCGACGTCACCGCCGCCGTCCGTCGCGCGACGGACCTCCCGCTCCTGGTCAAGCTCTCGCCGAACGTCGCGGACATCCGGCCCATCGCCCGGGCCATCGCGGACGCCGGGGCCGACGCATTGACGGCCATCAACACGCTGTCCGGGATCGCCGTCGCACCCGGCCGAGCCCGGCCACTGCTCGGCAACATCTACGGCGGCCTGTCCGGCCCTGCCGTCAAGCCTGTCGCCCTGCGGGTCGTCTATGAGGCGGCGCAGGCCGTCCGCATCCCCGTGATCGCGATCGGCGGCGTCACCGAGCTCGCCGACGTGCTGGACTTCCTCGCGGTCGGCGCCGTCGCCGTCCAGGTCGGGACGGCGATCTTTGCCGACCCGACCCTGCCGGTCCGGCTGGTGGACGAGCTGGCCGCCGAGTGCGGGACGCGAGGGATGGCGACGTACCGCGACCTGATCGGCACGGCGCTCCCCAAGAAGGCCGAGCGCCCATCATCGAAGGGCGTCGAGTACCGGCCCTAACGCAGCGTGCCGCGCGTCAGGCTCGCTCCGACGCGTCCCCGTCGACCGTTCGCTGGACTTCGCCGATCGTGCGGTCTGCCACCTTGCGGGTCTTCTCGTCGCTGTGGCGAGCCATGGCGTCGGCATGTGCGGCGATCTCGGCCCGGCGCGCGTCCACGAACGCTGGATCCGATCGGTCGACCATGATCGCGACGACCTCGGCGCCGACGAGCAGGACCATGCCCGTCAGGTAGAGCCAGATCATCATCACCATGACGCCGCCGAGAGTGCCGTAGGTCGCCCCGTAATTCGCGACATTCGCGACATACAGCGCGAACGCGAACGTCGCGGCGAGCCAGCCGATCGCGAACACCGCCGCTCCGGTCGCCGCCGTCCGCCACGTCGGTGTCAGGTTCGGCCCGACGCGGTAGATGATGGTCGCCGCGATCACGAGCAACCCGAAGACGATCGGCCAGCGCAACAGCGAGATGACCCACCACGACTGTTCGAGCCCGAACCGCGAGGCGGCCTGCTCCGTGAGCAGCGCGCCACCGACGATCGTCACGAACGCGATCATGATGCCGATCGATCCCGCGATGGTGAGGCCGATACCGAGGAGGTAGCGGTGGACGAGCGATCGGTCCTCGCGGACGTCGTACGCCCGGTTCATCGACTTGATCACAGTCATCGTGCCGGTCGTGGCCGCCCACAGCCCGACGATCGCGCCGACGGTCGCAAGGCCTGCCCGCTGTTGGCCAAGGACGTGTTCGAGCTCGGTCCGAACGGTACCCGCGAGATCAGGCGGCAGATTGTCACCGAGGCCGTCGATGATCCGTCCCGTCGGGTCCCCCACGCCGAGGATGCCTGCCGCCGCCGCGGCGACCGAGGCGAGGAACAAGGCGAACGGGAAGAGCGCGAACAGGAACCGATACGCCATCTCGGCGGAGAGGCCGGGCAGGTCATGGGCGCGGATGCGCTGCCAGACCGTCATCACCAGGGATACGGACTGGGGGTCGGTCGCGATCGCCCTCTCTGCTCTCGACGCGCTCACGGCTTCGATTTGCGGTCGAGGTAGGTCATCGTCACGAGCAGCACGATCGCCACGAGAAGTTCCATGTCGCGAGTCTGGCCAGGGCAGGGCGGCGGGCGCGCCCTCCACGCCACCGTCGGGGTTTCGGATGCATGCCGGTTTCGGTGGGCCCCGCGTAGACTCCGGTGATGACGACCGTGCTGCCTGCCCTGGACCCTGCCATCCGCAAGGCCATCGCTCTGAAGACCGAATCGCTGTTCCGAAGCTCGGGTGCGTTGCGCGACGGCCATTTTCTGCTCAAGAGCGGGCGCCACGGCGACGCATACGTCGAGAAGTTCCAGGTGCTCCAGGACCCGGCAGCCACCAGCGAGCTGTGCGGTTACTTCGCCGACCACGGGCGCGGCCGTGACGCGGACACCATGGTCGACCTCGTCGCCGGGCCGACGACCGGCGGAGTCATCCTCGCGTTCGAGACCGCACGCCAGCTCGGCGTCCGGAGCATCTTCGCCGAGGAGGTCCGCGGCGACGACGGCGTCACGCGTCGTCAGTTCCGGCGCGGGTTCCGGATCGCCGCCGGAGAGAAGGTCCTGCTCGTCGACGACATCCTGACGACCGGCGGGTCGCTCCTGGCGATGCTGCCCGCGGTCGAGGCGATGGGCGGCGAGATCGTCGAATGCGTCGTCCTCGTCGACCGGAGTGGCGGCCGGACGACGCTGACGTCGCCCGCGACCGGCCGCGTCTACCCGCTTCGTTCACTGTGGCAGCTGGATCTTCCGACCTACGAACCCGGTCCCGCCACATGTCCGCGGTGCGCGGATGGCACGCCGCTCCACGCGCCGGGGAGCACTGGCGCCGCCGCCTCCTGATCCTGCCCGAGCGTGGACCCACGAACCCGGAACCTGTTC
>JBJMNA010000178.1:0-6629 GCA_045804485.1 Chloroflexota bacterium | reverse complement strand
CTGCCGAGGAATTGGTTCAGCCAGCCCGTCTCAGGGTTGAGGAACCCGGTCCACACGAGCGTGCTCGCGACGAGCGGGATCATGATCGGCATGTAGACGAGCGTCCGCAGCGGACCCTTGAAGGCCAGCCCCGGATGGTTCAGAAGCAACGCGAAGGCGAGGCTCGCGACCATCGTCAGGGGGATCGTGATGACCGCGAACTTCAGCGTCGCGATGAGTGACTTCGCGACGAGTGGGTCATTCGTCAGTCGGACGTAATTGTCGAGACCGATGAATCTCGTCTGGTCCGCGTGGAGCAGATCGAAGTTCGTCAGCGACATGAGGAGCGAGGCGACGATCGGACCGGCCGTGAACAGCGCGAGTCCGATGAGCCATGGACCGATGAACACGTAGCCCCAGACGGCCTCTCGCGTCGACGGCCGAAGGGTCCAGCGTGAGCGGCGGGGTCGCGGCTTCAGCGGCAGGGCCTGGGACGTGTCGGTCATCGGAGGATCGGCGCTCCTGGGGTCGGGTGGGACCTAGGTCGCATCCCGGGCGGCTGGGGACCGCCCGGGATGCCGGGGAACGCTAGGACGGGTTGGAGGCGTAGTACTCGTCGAAGATGCCCTGGAGGGTCGTCTTCAGCGTGTCGAGCTCCTTGTCGATGTCGACGCCCTCGGTCGTGCGGTACTTGTTGTACAGGGCCTTGAGCGCGGAGCGCGACTTCTGGTAGTTCGGAAGCCAGGCCTGATGGTTGGGCTTGTCGACGTAGGCAAGCATGGCCTGCGGGACGGTCCAGTCGATCTTGGAGTTCGGGTAGGTCTTCTGGACGGTGTCGAAGAAGGCCTGCTGGAGTGCCGGATCGGCCGGGAACGCGCCGTAGTTCACGAGGAGGTCACCCGACTCGACCATGGCGGCCATCGCCTCGAAGGCGAGGTCCGGATTCTTGCTCGTGTTGAGGATGCTGAACGTGTCAGCGTGGACCTTGGCCGTCGTGACGCCGTTGTACGAGGGGGTCACCGCGACGCCCCAGCTGAAGCTGGGCTTCGCCGGCGCGGCCGGGTTGATGCAGCACATGTACCAGCTGTGCGTGTCGGCCATCGCCAGGTTGCCGGACTGGAACTGGTTGCCCTTCCCCAGCAGGTCGCTCTGGATCTGCGGGAACGTCGGGACGAAATGGTCCTTCCAGACCGCATCGTTGAACCACTTGAGGCCGGTCTTGAACTGGTCGGTGATCTGGGCGGTCTTGCCGTCGCTCGCGACGACCGAGCTCGCGCCGAAGATGGTCGCTTCGGTATCGGAGCGGTCATCCGCCCACTGCATGTCGAAGCCCCACTGGACGACGTTCTTGGCGTCGAAGTCCGGGCTCGTCGCGTCGTTCCCGTTCTTGTCGACGGTGAGCTTCATGCCGAGCTCGCGCACGGCGGCCATGTCCCAGGGCTTGCCGTTGTACATCTCGCCGACCTTGGTCGGCGGGTAGGGAAGCTTGGCCTCGTCGAACAGCTTCTTGTTGTAGTAGATGAACGACGGGTAGGTCGCGAACGGCAGACCGATCGTCGCGCCGCCCTTGCCCATCTTGAAGAAGTCGACCAGCGCCGGGTCGTACTTGGTCATGTCGAACTTGGTCGACTCGATGAGCGGCTGGATGTCGAGCAGGTTGTCGCGGAAGATGTTCAGGCCTTCCACGCCGATCGGGCCGATGATGTCGGGCGGGTTGCCGGCGGCGATCTCGAGCTGGAGCTGGTTGGCCGCCACGGAGTTGTCGTAGATCTCGGGCGAGAGGTAGATCTTGTCCTTGTGCGCCGTGTTGAAGTCGGCCGCGAACTTCTGCTCGGCGGCGATCTGCTCGGGCTTGCCGCCGGAGCCGATGCCGATGAACCAGCGGACGACCTTGCCGCCGTTGGGGCCGACCGCGGCCGTGATCGGCTCGGGGGTGACCGCGACGAGCGACGGGGCAGCCGAGCCCGCGGCTGACGGCGCGGCCGCCGACGGGGCTGCCGCCGACGGAGCGCCTGCGCTTGGTGCCGTCGTTGCGGTGGCGCCGCCGCAGGCGGCAGTGACGATGGCGAGAATGCCTCCGAGGACCACCAATCTGCGCGGTCCGGATCGGGAAAGGTTCATCCTTCTCTCCTCCTGTCGTGGAGATCCGCGATCTCCATCTTGGGGCCACGATGGATGGACGCCGGGCCTCCCTGGCCGCCGGTGTCCGCCGGTTGCCGGCCGGCTCAGGGCGCGGGCCGCCCGGCGCTCGATGCGCGCCGTACCAGCTCGGTGGCCAGGATCACGCGCCGTGGCACGGGATCGGAGGCCTCGACGGCATCGACAAGCAAGCGGGCCACCTCGCGACCCATCGCCTCGATCGGTTGGCGGACGCTCGTGAGCCGCGGCGTGGTCGACGTGGCGACGGGCGAGTCATCGAACCCGACCACAGCGACATCCGTCGGCACGCGACGTCCGGCGGCCTCGAGGACGGACAGCGCGCCGACGGCCATCAGGTCGGACGCGACGAAGACGCCATCGATGTCGGGGCGAGCCTTGAGCAGGCGTGTCATCGCCGCGGCGCCACTCTCCTGTGAGAAGTCTCCGGTCGTGACGAGCGCGCGCTCGGCCGGCAGACCTGCTTCCGACAGCGCGTCGCGGTACCCCGCCAGGCGGTCGGTGCCCGCCGTCATGTCCTGCGGTCCGGCGATCGTCGCGATGACCCGCCGGCCACCGGCGATCAGGTGGGCCACGGCCGAATGGCCGCCCTGGCGATTGTCGACGTCGACGTAGCTCGCGTCCGTGCCCTTCGACGGTCGCCCGACGAGGACGAAGGGGATCCCGGCGGCGTTCAAGCGGGCGGGCAACGGGTCGTTCTCGTGGAGACTGACGAGGACCGTGCCGTCGACGTGCCCGGCCGTGAGGTAGTCGGCCGTCCGCGTCTCGTCGGCGACCGTGTCCGGCATCAGCAGGATCAGCTGCCGATCCCGCGCTGCGAGCTCCTGACTGACGCCGCGGAGCAGCCGCGGAAAGAACGGGTCGGAGAACAGGCGGGCAGTGGGCTCGGTGATGACCACCGCGATCGAATCGCTGCGGCGGGTGACAAGGCTTCGGGCCGCGCGGTTGGGGACGTATCCGAGGCGGTCGATGGCGGCCTGGACGTCGACGCGAACGTCGGGGCTGACGCGCGGCGACCCGTTCACGACGCGTGAGACGGTTGCGCGTGAGACCCCGGCGAGGTGTGCGACTTCCTCGAGGGTTGCGCTGGCGCGACGGGGGCGACCGTTGGTCTGGGTCACGTCTGCTCCGCGTTCTGTGAGAGCGCTCTCACGCTCATAACGGACAGTAGCACGCCCTGTCAAGAGAGCGCTCTCACGCTCGTTCGGAGGAGATTCGGCGTCGGTGACGGGTGCGGCGGCGGAGTCCGAGGGTTGCCGTCCGGGCACGATGACCTTTGTCGTGGCGGCCGGTGCGCTATGCGACACTACGGCGATGGAGCCACGACGCCTCCCAGGCCGCGTCCGCGCATGACGGTTGTCGAAAACGTCCAAGGCCGGTACGAGGCGGTGATCGGGATCGAGGTCCACAGCCAGCTGCGGACGGCGTCGAAGATGTTCTGCGCGTGCTCCACCTCCTACGACGGAGCATCACCGAACAGTCACGTCTGTCCCGTCTGTCTCGGGCTGCCGGGTGCGCTGCCGACGATCAACCGGCGCGCCGTCGAGCACGTCCTGGCGACCGGCGCGGCGATCGAGGCGACGGCCCCCGAGGCGACCCGCTGGGACCGCAAGAACTACTTCTATCCGGACCTGCCGAAGGGTTACCAGATCAGCCAGTACGACCTTCCGCTCGCATCGCGCGGCCGGCTCACGTTCGACACGTCGGACGGGCCCTTCACGGTCGCCATCACCCGTGCGCATCTCGAGGAGGACACGGCGAAGCTCGTCCACGCGACGGACGAGGCCGGCCGCAAGGTGAGCCTGCTCGACTTCAACCGCTCGGGCGCGCCGTTGATGGAGATCGTCACCGAGCCCGACATCCGGACCGCCGAACAGGCGCGCCGCTATGCCGAGGAGCTCCAGCTGCTGCTCCGCTCGGTGGGGGCGTCCGATGCGGACATGGAGCGCGGCCAGATGCGGGTCGAGGCGAACGTGTCCCTGCGGCCGCGCGGCACCGAGCCATTCGGGACGCGCGTCGAGGTCAAGAACATGAACTCGTTCCGCTCGGTCGAGCGGGCGATCACCTTCGAGATCGAACGACAGGCGGCGAGCCTCGACGCCGGCGAGACCCTCGTCCAGGAGACGCGTGGCTGGTCGGACGATCGCGGCGAGACGTACCGGATGCGGGTGAAGGAGACGTCGGACGACTATCGCTACTTCCCGGAGCCGGATCTGCCGCCGTTGCACCTCGATCCGGCGTGGCTCGCGGCCATCCGGGCTGTGCTGCCGGAGCTCCCGGCGGCGCGTCGCGCGCGGTACCGGGACGAGCTCGGCCTGACCCCCTACGACGCCGCTGTCCTCGTCGCCGATCCGGCAGCGACGGCGCTGTTCGAGGCGACGTTGGCGGCCGCGCCCGGCGTTGGCCCGAAAGCCGTCTCGAACTGGGTGACGGGCGAGTACCTGCGCCTCCGGAACGCCGCATCGGGGCCGATCGCGGTCGAACCGGCCGAGCTCGCTGCGATCGTGTCGGCGGTTGGCGCGGGCACGATCTCTCGGGCGCAGGGCCGCGAGGTGCTCGAGGCCCACGTCGCCGGCGGGGAGACGACGGCCGCGATCATCGCAGCGCGCGGCTTCCGCCAGATCACCGACGACAACGCCGTCGCCGAGGCGGTCGACGCGGCCCTTGAGGCCAACCCGGCGGCTGTCGCGGACTACCGGGCCGGCAAGGACCAAGCGGTGGGGTTCCTCGTCGGGCAGGTCATGAAGGCGACGCGTGGCCAGGCGAACGCCGCTCTCGTCGCCACGGCGGTCCGAGAACGACTCGACGCCGACAGGGCAGGGGAGGCCTGAACGAGTGGGGCTGTTGAACATCGTCCTGTGGCTCACGGGCGTCGTCCTGATCGGCGTCGGGTACGCCCGGGCACGGGGACCGTGGGCCCGCTACCAGGCGCTCAAGGCGCAGGACGCGAACGTCGCTCGCTACGAATCGTGGCGCGGTGGCGCGCGGAACGACGGCGCCACGGGCGCCTCGGTCGCCATGGCGGTCCTGCGCCGGCAGGCACAGATCGGCGCTGCGATCGCCATCGCGGGCGTCGTGCTGGTCTTCCTCGGCTTCCTGATCCGCTGAGGCCCGGCCGCTGTTCCTCACGGGAACGCGATCGCCACAGATCCCTCGTGACGCGCCCCGTCTTTCGGCGAGAAACGTCGAAATCGTGATGGCGCCACGCCGGGATCTGGGAATGTGGTTCCTGTCAGGAGCGGTCCCGCCGTTGCATCCCTGATCGGCGTCCCCGGGACGCAGCTCGCCGACGAACGAGCGCCGGTGTTGGGGACGGTCGCACCGGATCGTCGTTTTCAGCGCGCGTTCACGCTCGGTCGTAGCCTCGGTGCGTGTTGCAGACGCGCGACGCGTGACGAGGCTCAGCCCTAGTGCCCGGCGATCCGTCCTAGCTCGATGGCCGTGCAGCGGTCCATGACGACCTCGACTCCGGCGTCATGGGCGATCCGGGCCGCCTCCCAGCTGACGATCCCGAGCTGGAGCCATAACACGCGCGCACCTACCTCGACCGCCTCGCCCGCATGGGCCGGGCACAGCTCGGACCGCCGGAAGACGTCGACCATGTCGAATGGACCGGTCGCAGCGACCGCCTCGGCAAGCGACCCGAACGCCGGCACGCCCTGGACCTCGCCACAGTTGGGGTTGATCGGTACGCAGTCGTACCCGGCGCGGACCAGCGTCCGGAAGACACCGAACGACGGCCGCCCCGCGTCCGCCGACGCGCCGACGACGGCGATCCGCCGCGTCGCTCGCAGCACCCTCTCGATGCCGGCGTCGTCGAGGACCGGCACCGGGCCGCGGCCCTCCGCGAGATCCATGAATGCGGCGGCTCGGTCTCGTTCCTCGCGCGTCAGGTCGCGGCCTCTCGCTCGTACGGTTGGCCGTCGGCAGCCGGCGGGATGCTCCGACCGACCACGCCGGCGAGGATGACGATCGTCACGAGGTAGGGCAGCGCGTCGAAGAACTGCGGCGGCAGCGAGACGAGGATGTCGCCGAGCTGGCCCGACGGCGGCGCGATGAGGATCGATTGCGCGATCCCGACCGTGGACGCGAACAGGACGGCCGCGCCGAACGCTCCGATCGGCGTCCACCGCCCGACGATCATCGCCGCGAGCCCGATGAAGCCCTTGCCGACCGTCATCCCGGGCTGGAACGCCGCGGTCGCTTCCATGCTCAGGAACGCGCCGCCAAGCCCGGCGAGCACGCCCCCGAGCAGGACGTTCCGGTAGCGCAGCCGGATGACGTCGATGCCGACCGTCTCTGCCGCCCGTGGGTGCTCGCCGACCGCCCGGCTGCGGAGTCCCCAGCGCGTTCGGAACAGGGCGATCTGGAAGGCGATGACGATGACGATCAGCGAGATCGTGATCGGTCCCTGGCCCAGGATCGTGTCGGCCAGCCAGCCGACGATCGGAAGGTCGGTCAGCTCCTTCGGCGGGTTCCACGCCTTGAACTGG
>JBJMNA010000177.1:0-4596 GCA_045804485.1 Chloroflexota bacterium | reverse complement strand
GCGACCCATGATCGAGGAGGTGACCGGTGAACCTCAACCCGCCGATCCCACGCCTCGAGCGACTCCGTCGCGACGGCCCAGCGCGTCGTGCTCCCGACCGCGACGAGCGCGGCGACCCATCTCGGCCGCTCGACCGAACGACCGCCAACCGGACCCCGCTCAAGAGCCGTGCCGGGGCGGTCCGGCGCGAGCAGCATCAGGCTGATTACGTGATCCTCGTCGTGGTCGTCGCGCTCAGCGCCATCGGCATCCTGATGGTCTTCTCGTCGTCGGCGCTGAAGGGCTACCTGTCGCAGAACGCGGACACCTTCGCGACGGTCGGGCCGCAGATCCAGTGGGCGATCCTCGGCTTCATCGCGATGGCGGCGATGATGCGGGTCGACTACAGATGGCTGCGCCTGGCGTCCGTGCCGATGTACATCGTCGCCATCGTCCTGCTCGTCCTCGTCTTCGTGCCCGCGCTCAACATCGAGGTCGGCGGGTCGGCGCGCTGGCTGAAGCTGCCGTTGCTGCCCGCCATCCACCCGGCCGAGTTCGCGAAGCTCGCACTCGTCGTCTATCTCGCGCACTGGTTCGCGAAGCGCGGCAAGACGATCCGGGGCTTCTGGGCGGGAACGGTCGCGTTCCTGATCATCATCCTGCCGGTCATCGCGCTCGTCTTCAAGGAGCCGGACCTCGGCACGACGATGGTCATCACACTCACCGCGTTCACGATGTTCTTCGTGGCCGGCGCGAACCTCGTCCATCTCGGGGTCATGGTCTCGGGCGCGGCGATGGCGATGCTCATGGTCGGGCTCCGCGGCTATCAGCTCGACCGCATCCGGGTCTGGCAGGACCCTTGGCTCGACCGCCTCGGCGCCGGCTTTCACACCGTGCAGGGATTGCTCGCGCTCGGCGTCGGCGGGTTGTTCGGGACCGGGCTCGGCGAGAGCAAGGTCTTCGTCCCGAACGCGTTCAACGACTTCATCTTCGCCGAGGTCGGGCAGGAGTTCGGGATGATCGGGGCCATCGTCGTCATCACCCTCTTCCTTCTCCTGGCGTACTCCGGGGTGCGCGTCGCCTTGTCCGCGCCGGACACGTTCGGCGCGCTGCTGGCGGCCGGGATCACCGCCTGGATCTGCCTCCAGGCGTTCATCAACATCGGCGTCGTCGTGGCGCTGCTCCCGATCACGGGGATCACGCTGCCATTCATCAGCGCCGGCGGCTCATCCCTCATCATCAGCTTTGCCGCGGTCGGGATCCTGCTCTCGATCTCGCGCGAGACCGTCGACAAGGGGACGTGGAACGACGATGCGACTGATGATCGCGGCCGGCGGAACGGGCGGGCACATCTACCCGGCGCTCGCCGTGGCGCATTCACTCCGCGCGGGAGCTGACCGCGACGACCCGCTCGAGCTGCGCTGGCTGGGTGGCCACCGTGGGCTCGAAGCGCAGCTCGTCCCGGCGGCCGGCATCCCCATGCGCCGGCTCGCGGCTCGCTCGCTGCGGACGACCGAGGCCGACGTCCACGCCGTTCTCGATCCGATCCGCCTCGGGTTGTCCGTGCCCCAGGCGACCGCGATCCTCGCCACCGACCGGCCGGCGGCGATCTTCACGACCGGCGGCTATGTCGCCGTGCCCGTGCTGATGGCCGCGGCGCCGCTCGGCATCCCCGTGGTCATGTGGGATGGCAACGTCATCCCCGGGCGTGCGGTCCGTGCAACGGCACGGTTGGCCGCGGCGCTCGCGGTCTCGTTCGAGGCGACCTGCCGGACGCTTGCGGTCGCGGCGCCCGATCGACCGTGTTTCGTGACGGGGACCCCGATCCGGGACGTCGGCGCGATCGGGCGCGATGCGGCACGAGGGCGGATGGACGTCGGTCCCGATGACCGCGTTCTCCTCATCTTCGGTGGCTCGCAGGCCGTCCGGCGGTTCAACGCGGCCGTTGCCGAGGCGCTGTCGCGGCTGGTCGAGCGGGTCGTCGTGATCCATGTCACCGGGGACGACGGCTACGCGACGGCGCTGGCCGGTCGGGAGGCATTGCCGGACGGGGTCCGCGAGCGATACCGCCCGTATCCGTTCCTGCGCGACGAGATGCTCCCGGCGCTGGTGGCGGCCGACCTCGTCGTGGGGCGTGCCGGGTCGTCCACGCTGGCTGAGGCCGCCGCACTCGGCCTGCCGTTGGTCGTCGTGCCGTACCCGCACGCCGCCGGTCACCAGCGGGCGAATGCGGCATCGCTCGTCGAAGCCGGCGCCGCGCGACTCGTGGACGACGAGCAGTTCGATGCGGAGGCGCTCCTTGACGCCGCCGCGCTCCTCGAGGACGCATCAGCACACACGCGCATGTCCGAGGCGGCGCGAAGCCTCGGGCGTCCCGGCGCCGCAGACGCCGTCGCCGCGCTCGTCCGGGCGGCGGCCGCGCGCGGACCGCTCCCCGCCGTTGCCGAGATCGAGCGCCTCGCGCAGGCTGCCGGCACATGATCGCGACCTTCGATGCGATCGCGACGGGCACCGATATCCAGCGGCGGATCGGGGTCAAGACGTCGCGGGACGAGCCGCTCGCGCGGTTCACGACGATGCGGGTCGGCGGTCCGGCCGACCTGTTCGCGACCGTCCACAACGCGCACGAGCTCCGCGCGCTCGTTCGGTTCGCACGAACCCGCGACATCCCGCACCTCATCCTCGGCCGGGGGAGCGACCTCGTCATCGCCGATGCGGGCGTGCGCGGCCTCGTCATCCAGGTCCGGGCGGAGGGCTCGAGGACGGACGGCGAGCGGTACACCGCCGAGGCCGGCGTCCAGATGGCCCGCGCCGCGACCGAGACGCAGAGGGCCGGCCTGACCGGGCTGGAATTCGGTCTCGCCATCCCGGGCACGGTCGGCGGCGCCGTCTGGGCGAACGCAGGCGCACATGACGCCGACGTGGCGGGCGTCGTCGAGTCGGCGCGCGTCCTCGCCGCGGACGGCTCGGAGTCGATCGTGGCCGCCGGCGATCTCGGCTTCGACTACCGCCAGAGCCGGTTCAAATCGTCCGGCGATCGGTGGCGCGACGTCGTGATCGACGCGACCTTCCGCCTGGCACCCGCCGACCCGGACGTGATCAAGGACCGGCTCGACGATATCCGTCGCTGGCGCCAGGGCCACCAACCGCTCGGACTGCCATCGGCCGGAAGCGTCTTCCGGAACCCGACGGGCGACTCGGCGGGGCGGCTCATCGACGAGGCAGGCCTCAAGGGGACACGGATCGGTGGTGCCGTCGTGTCCGAGAAGCACGCGAACTTCATCGTCAACGACCAGAAGGGGACCGCGGCCGATGTCCGCCGCCTCGCCGAGCACGTCCGTGAGGCTGTCCAGGCGCGAGCCGGTGTGACCCTCGCCTTCGAGATCGAGTTCGTCGGTGACTGGCCGGCCGCCGGTGAGGGCGCGACGTGAGCGACCGCCCGCCGATCGTCGTCCTCCTCGGCGGACCCTCGGCCGAGCATGACGTCTCGATCGTGTCGGGGACCGCCATCGCCGAGGCGTTGATGGGCTCCGGCTACGCCGTCGAACAGACCCTGATCGACCTCGACGGCGGCTGGTGGCAGCTGCCCGAGGGGCACGTCCGCGCTGGCCGTCCGCAATCCGCCTACGACGACCCGGCGGCTCTCGGTGCATCGGGACCGACGACGGTCGGCGCGGCGCTGGACCGGCTCGCGGCGATGCGACCGGCGCCAGTCGTCTTCATCGCGCTCCACGGTCCCTTCGGCGAGGACGGAACCGTCCAGGCGCTGCTCGAGGCAGTGGATGTCGCCTACACGGGTTCGGGCGTGGCGGCCTCAGCGCTCGGGATGGACAAGGCGTTGTTCAAACGCCTGTGCCGCGGCATCGGCCTGCCCGTGGTCGACTGGCGCGAGATCCGGGCCGACCGGTGGGCCGCCGATCCTGCCGCTGTCCGCGCCGAGCTCGACGCGTTCGTGGCGACCGGGCCCGACGGGCGCCTCATGGTGAAGCCGGCCCGTCTCGGGAGCTCGGTCGGGATGACGCTCGTCCACGACGGCACGGAGCTCGACGCGGCGCTCGCCGAGGCCTTCCGGCACGACACGCTCGCGCTCGCCGAAAGCTACCTGCCGGGTGCGCGCGACATCGAGGTGGCCGTCATCGGCAGCGGAGCCGATCTCGAGCTGTTCGGCCCAGGCGAGATCGTGTCCGGGCACGAGTTCTACGACTACGCGGCGAAGTACACGGCCGGGCTGTCGGAGACATCCACCCGTGCAGAGCTCACGGACGCGCAACGGGCGACGCTCAAGAAGATCGCGCGCGACGCATTCCGGGCGATCGGTGGCGACGGCTTCGCGCGCGTCGACTTCCTGCTCGCCGGGGACCGGATCGTGCTGTCGGAGATCAACACGATCCCGGGCTTCACGCCCATCAGCCTGTTCCCGACGATGCCCGCCGAGGCCGGCTACTCGTTCGCGGACGTGTGCATCAGGATCGTCGACCTCGCTGTCGCGCGCCATGCCGCGCGCGCCGGGCGCCGGCTCACTGTCGGCGATCTGCCGCGATGAACGGCCGACCGCTCGCGGGCCGCAGCCGGACGCCGATACCCGGCCGTCGGACGCGCCCCATCCGCCGCGCCTCG
>JBJMNA010000176.1:0-11655 GCA_045804485.1 Chloroflexota bacterium | reverse complement strand
TGGCCGGGTTCGGCTTCCGGATCCCTCCCGGCTTCTGCCTGACGACCGACGCGTTCGCTGCGCAGGTCACGACCTTGCCGGAAGCGAACCGCCTCGCGAGTGATCCGGGCAGCCTCGCCGACCCGGCGTTCCGTGCCGCGCTCGTCGCGGCGATGCTCGCCGGGCCGCTGACCGCGCACGTCGCGAGCGAGCTCGCCGAACCGCTCGAACGCCTCTCGACCGAGCTTCGGAGCGTCGACGCGGACGACGTCCGCCTCGCCGTGCGCTCATCTGGCGTGGCGGAGGATGGTGCCGCCGCGTCGTTCGCAGGCCTCCACGACACCGAGCTCGACCTCAGCGCCGACGAGGTTCCGGCAGCCGTCCTTCGGTGCTTGGCGTCGCTCTGGAGCGACCGAGCGATCGGCTACCGGACGCGGCACGGGTTGCCGCTCGATGGCGGGGCGATGGCAGTCGTCGTGCAGGCGCTCGTGCCGGCGGTCGCTGCGGCCGTCGTCTTCACACGGCATCCGGTGACGGGACGCGACGACCAGATCCTGATCAACGCTGCGCCGGGTCTCGGTGAGGCGATGGTGTCCGGCGTCGTGACACCGGACACGATCGTCGTGGACAAGGCGACGCGCGCGATCAGCGAGTTCACACCGGGCGACCAGCCGGGCGGTCGCGCACTGACCGAGACCGCACTGTCCGAGCTCGTCGACCTGTGCCTGCGCGCCGAGGCGGCGTTCGGCTCCGCGGTCGACATCGAGGCGGCGTTCGCCGCCGACGGCTGGTACCTCCTCCAGGCCCGGCCGATCACAACTCGGTGACCGAACGACGATGACGACGACCACCGAGGAATCCCCGACCGACGCCTTCCCGATCGTCTGGGAAGGACCGGACGACCTCGACGTGACCTGGGAATGGGACGACATGCACATGCCGGTGGCGGTGACGCCGCTGTCCGGGGACTACAACATCCTGATGGGCGGCGGGTTCGCCTACGGCTACGAGCGGCTGTCCGTGCCCTACGAGGTCCTCGTCCGAGTCTGGAACTGCTACACGTACTTCGGCGCGCGGAACCATTTCCCCGAGGCCGAGCGGGCGACCGGTGACGAGCGGTACACGGCGGCTCGACGCGCGGCCATCCCGCTCAGCCATGGCTACTGGCAGAAAGCGGTCGCCGAGCTCACCGGGATCTACTCGTGGATCGAAGCACGGCCGGTCGAGACCGCGCCGCTGGAGGACTTGGCGCCGACCTGGGACGACGCCTGGGCTCGGATCGCGCGCGCCTGGTCGATCCATTTCTACGCCATCCGCGGGCCCTACCAGGTGCTCGATGATCTCGCCGACCTGTACGAGTCGGTCGTGCCCGACGCGTCGCCCGGGGAGGCGCTCGGGCTCATCGGTGGCACGGTGCACGAGCTCCACGAAGTCGAGCGCGGACTCGAGCGCCTGGCCTCGCTCGCCGCGGAGTCCGCCGCCGTCGAGCAGATCGTCCGCCGGAGCGGCATCACCGTCGACGAGATCGAGCGGCTTCCGGAGGCTGCCACGTTCGCCGACGCGTTCCGGGCGTTCCTCGCGGAGCACGGTCACCTCGGCCAGATGTACGACGACCTCGCGCTCGCGTCCTGGATCGAAGAGCCGGAGCTCCTCATCACGGAGATCGCGAAGCGGATCGAGCACCCGATGCCGACCGACGCCGACACGCGCCGCGCCCGACTGGCGGCGGAGGCCGAGGTCCGCGCCGATCGCGCGCGCCAGGCTCTGACCGACGACGCCGACCGACTGGCGCGTTTCGAGGAGCTGCTCGGTCACGCTCGGCGGATCGGTCCGCTGACGGAAGTCCACAACTACTGGATCGACCGGCGAGCACAGGCGTCGCTCCGGCGGTTCGTGATGCGCGTCGGCGAGCGGCTGGCCGAGGCCGGCGTCATCGGCGCAGCGGCGGACATCCTGTTCCTCCACCGCGCCGAGGTGCCGTCGCTCCTGACCGATCCCGCGGCCGTCCACGACCTGGTCGAGGCTCGACGGGCGGACCACCGTCGCTGGTCGGCCGTTCGCCCGCCGCGCCGTGTCGGGAAGGCGCCTGATCCGGTGGTGCCGGGTGCGGCGGCGAACGCCGACAGGTTCGACGGCGCGCGCTTCGAATCGACCGACCCGGGCGAGATCCGGGGGACCGGCGCGTCCGCCGGCGTTGCGCGTGGCCGTGCTCGGGTGACGCTCACGCCGGACGCGTTCGGAGCCGTGCAGGCCGGCGACATCATCGTCTGCCCCTCCTCGAATCCTTCGTGGGTGCCGCTCTTCGCGATCGCGGCCGGGCTCATCACCGACACCGGCGGCGTCCTCTCGCATGCGGCGGTGGTGGCACGCGAGTTCGAGCTGCCCGCGGTCGTCGGCACGGGCGACGCCACGACGCGGATCGTCGACGGGCGTCTCGTCGAGATCGACGGAACCACGGGGATCGTGCGGCTCCTGTGAGCGGTCCGCGCGCGGCGCGGCTGCTCAGCCCGGCGATGATGGGGGTCGCCGCGGGCGCGGTCCTCGTGCCGCTGAACTCGACGATGCTCGCCGTCGCCTTGCCGAGCATCATGGACGAGTTCGGTGTGGACGCGGTCACCGTCTCCTCGCTCGTCACGCTCTATCTCGGCGCCGTGACGATCGCCCTTCTCGCGAGCGGGAGCCTGGGCGACCGGTATGGGCAGCGGCCGGTATTCCTCATCGGTGTCAGCGCGTTCGCCTTGTCGTCGCTGCTCGCGGTCGGGGCGCCCTCGTTCGAGGTGCTCGAGCTGTCACGGGTCCTGCAGGCCATCAGCGGCGCGCTCGTCTCGACGACGTCCGTCGCGCTCGTCCGGGCGATGTCGCCGGCCGATCGGCGGGGAACGGCATTCGGCCTGTTCGACATGCTCGTGTCGACGAGCGCCGCGATCGGACCGTTCATCGGTGGCGTGCTTGTGGGTCTGTTCGGATGGCAGTCGCTCTTCGTGCTCGCCGTGCCGGTCGCGATCTTCGCGGCGGTCATCGTCGCCCTCGTCGTCCCGGCCGGGACCGGACGCCACGTGGACACGCCGGGCGTCCGGCCGCCGGGCATCGACATCCCGGGTCTCGTCCTTCTTGCGGCGACACTGATCGCCCTGCTCGTCGCGATCCGCGGGATCGGCAGCGGCGACGCCGGAGGCTCGGCGGTGGTCGCGGCTGTCGCCGTCGTGCCGCTCATCGTCGTGTTCGTCTGGTTCGAATTGCGCGCCGACCGCCCCGCGGTCGATCCGCGGTTGTTCGCGAGCCGTTCGTTCACGGCGGCGGTCCTCGGCGTCCTCGGCGCGACGGTCATCCTCCACGCGACGTTCATCCTCGTCCCGTTGCTCGTCGAGCGCCTCCTGAACGGATCGGCTGAGACAGCCGGGCTCGTCCTGCTCGGGATCTCCGGGCTCGGCGCGGTCGCTGCGCCGTTCGGCGGCCGGCTCTCGGACCGGCGCGGGCGGCGCCTTCCGGTCGCCGCTGGATCGGTCTGCCTGACGATCGGCCTGTTCGCGCTGTGGCTCGTCGCAGCCGAGACGACACCGCTCGTGGTCGGGCTGCTCCTCGGCGTCGTCGGGTTCGGGATGGGTTTCTCGGGGTCGCCGCGCCAGGCAGCAGCTCTTGAAGCCGTGCCGGGCGACCGGGTCGGGATGGCCGCCGGGACCTATTACACCGGCCGGTATCTCGGTGGCGTTCTCGGCGCGAGCCTGGCCGGCGCTGTCCTCGGGACGGCGGTCACGGCAGCCGGCGTGACGCTGGGGTTCGGGCTGCTGGTCCTTGTCGGGGTCGGACTCGTCGTCGTTGCGTTCGGGTTGCCCGGCAGGATCCCGGTCCGGCTGCCGGACGCCGTGGTCACCGCGACGCCGGAGGCGACCGGCTGACCGGCGGCGTCACGCCAGCCGGGGTCGGCGCGTCACAGGTCCAGATGCCGGGCGATCAAGGCAGGCTGATCGATCGCCCGGCGTCTCCATGTCCGCCCCGCCCCGCCGGCGGCCGCTAGACTCCGGGCGACACCGGAGTCGCCCCAGCAACGACGAAGGAGCCCGAGCCCCGAGTGCAAGCCCGCCAGATCCGGCCGGACACCAGGCCGATGGACGTTCGCCGCCTCACCGCGGCGGGCCTGTCGGCCCTCCTCCCGGGACTGGGCCAGCTGTTCAACGGCCGGCGCCAGCTCGCCGCGCTCTTCCTGATCCCGTCGCTCGTCGTGCTGCTCGTCGCGCTCATGCTGGTGACGATCCAGTCACCGGCTCGGCTGGCCGCCTGGGTCGTGTCGCCGCACGTTCTCGGACTTGTCATGGCGCTCAATGCGCTCGTGCTCGCGTGGCGTCTGACAGCAGTCGGCCAGGCCTTCCTCGACACCCGGCGGCCAGGCCGGGCGGGCCGGCTCGGGATCGTCGGGGTCATCGCCATCGCGATCGTCGTCGTCATCCCGCATCTCGTCATCTACCGCTACGGGACGGTCCTCGGCCAGACGTTCGATCGCATCTTCACGAGCGCGGTCCTCGGCGAGGTCCACGACCCAGAGGGCGCGAACGCTCTGACGCCGCGCGCGGGCGAGCGGATCAACGTGCTTCTCGTGGGTGTCGACTCACGTGGAAAGCGCCAGACCGACCTGACGGACACGATGATGGTCGCGTCGATCGACCCGGTCGGCCACAGCGTCTCGCTCGTGTCGGTCCCGCGCGACCTCATCGATACGCCGCTCGGCGACGGCAACGTCTACGGCCCGAAGCTCAACGGGCTTCTCGCCTATGCGGACACCCACCCGCAGGAGTTCCCGAAAGGCGGGATGCGGACACTGCAGGACGCGATCGGGGCGCTGCTCGAGATCCCGGTCCACTACTACGCGAAGGTCGATTTTCGGGGCTTCATCAAGATGGTCGACGCCGTCGGGGGGGTCGACGTCGTCGCGCCACGCTCGTTCGTGGACCCAGGCTACGACGGCTACGGCGGTCAGAAGGGGTATTCGATCGAAGCCGGCCCGCATCATTTCAACGGAGCCGAGGCGCTCGCGTACGCCCGATCACGCAAGGCTCTCGGTGAGAGCGACTTCACCCGACAGGCCCGCCAGCAGCAGATCCTGGTCGCGCTTCGGGCGCGGGCGAGTGGTGGTGGCAGCCTGCTGTTCCAGCTGCCGGACCTGCTCGATGCGGTCGGGCGGACGATCCGGACCGACATCCCTGTCGAGCGCCTCCCGGATCTCGCCGCGATCATCGACGAGGTCGGCAAGGACGACGTCACGAGCGTCGTCATCCGCGCTCCGCTCGTGAAGTCGAAGAGCACGCGCTACGGCGACTCGCAGGCACCCGACCTCGTGAAGATCCGGGCCGTGGCGGCCGCGTTGTTCAGCCACCCGGGGACGGCGCCGGTCGCGTGGCCGACCCCCAAACCGAAGCCGACCAAGGCCCCGAAGCCGACCGCGACACCGGGGTCGTAGCCGCCGAACGGCGGCCGGGCCGCCGGTTAGAACCCGAGCGCTGCGAGCTTCGGGATCATCCGGCGGGCGGCGCGGGCGCGATGCGAGATCGCATTCTTCTCATCCGGCGTCCACAGACCGAACGTCCGGCCACCGACCGGTTCCGAGATCGGTTCGAAGATCGGGTCGTAGCCGAACCCGCCCGCGCCGCGGGGTTCCGTTGCGATCCGGCCGCGACAGGTGCCACGGGCGGTCACGATCGTGACGCCACCGCGCGGACCCGCGCCCCCGGGGAGTGCCAGCGCCAGCACGCACACGTATCGGGCTCCGCGCCGGGCCGGTGGAAGATCGTCGAGGGCGGCCAACAGCTTGGCGTTGTTCTGCTCGTCGGTGGCATCCTCGCCTGCGTACCGTCGCGTCCGGACGCCCGGCGCGCCGCCGAGCGCGTCGACCTCGATCCCGGAATCGTCAGCGAGCGTCGGCAGCCCGGATGCTCTGACCCCGAACCGTGCCTTGATCGCGGCATTGGTCTCGAAGGTCTCGCCGTCCTCGATCGGCTCCTCCTCGATGCCAAGGTCGTCCAGCGACACGAGCACGCCGTGCTCGAGCGAGAGCAACTCGCGCAACTCGCGGAGCTTGTGCGCAGAGTGAGTCGCGAGGAGGATCCGTCGGCTCACCGCCGGACGGTGGCCAGCACCGCCGCCTGCGCTTCGAACAGCCGGGCGAGTCCGGTGTCGGCGAGGTCCAGCAATCCATCCGAGGCCGCACGGTCGAACGGCTTCCCCTCGGCCGTGCCCTGGAGCTCCACGTATGCGCCAGCCTCGGTGCCGACGACGTTGAAGTCCACGTCGGCGCGCGAATCCTCCGAATAGTCGAGGTCGAGCAGCGCGACGCCGCCGACCAGCCCGACCGACACCGCAGCGACGGCGCCGACGAGGTGGCGCTCCATCCCGTAGGTGATCAACGCCGCAGCGAGCGCCACGTAGCCGCCGGTGATCGACGCCGTCCGCGTCCCGCCATCGGCCTGGAGGACGTCGCAGTCCACCGTGATCGTCCGCTCGCCGAGCCGCGTCAGGTCGACCGCGTCACGCAACGACCGGCCGATGAGCCGCTGGATCTCGTGCGTCCGGCCACCGATCTTGCCCCGGACGGACTCGCGGTCCGTGCGCTCGGCCGTCGCCCGCGGCAGCATCGAGTACTCCGCCGTGATCCAGCCGGTGCCCTTGCCGCGGAGGTGCGGCGGCACGCGGTCGGAGATCGTCGCGGCGCACAGCACCTCGGTGTCGCCCATACGGATCCGGCACGAGCCCTCGGCCCACTTCTGGACGCCGAGCGTGAACGTGACAGGACGCAGATCCGACGGCGCGCGGCCATCGGCGCGAACGGTCGGTGGCCGGTTTCCGATGGTCATGCGGTCCTCTCCTCAGCCTTGGCGGCATCCCACAGCGCATCGAGCGCATCGAAATCGAGATCCCTGAGCGCGACCCCCTGGGCCGCCGCGCCGCGCTCGACGCTGCCGAACCGACGGCGGAACTTGGCGTTGGCGCTTCGGACCGCTGCCTCGGCCTCGATGCCGTGGCGCCGAGCGAGGTTGACGAGGACGAACAGCAGGTCGCCGAACTCCTCGGCGAACTCGGCGTCGGTCGCGGCCCGGCGCAGCTCGTCTGCCTCCTCGGCGACCTTGTCGAGGACGCCCTCGACGGTCGGCCAGTCGTAGCCGATGTTCGCAGCGCGTTCCTGCATCTCCTGGCTCGCGGCGAGCGCGGGCAAGGATCCACTGATGCCGTCGAGCGCGCCCTTCGCGGGAAGAGCGCCGCCCGCCCCGTTCGCCTCCCCGGTCTCATCGCCGACGACGGTCGCGGCCTCCGCCCGCTCGTCGGCCTTGATCCGCTCCCATTGGCGGTTGACGTCGGAGGCGGTCCGCGCGACGGCGTCGCCGAAGACGTGCGGGTGGCGCCGGACGATCTTCGTCGCGATGGCGGCCTGGACATCGGCGAGGTCGAAGACGCCGGCCTCGGCGGCGAGCTGCGCGTGCAGCACGATCTGGAGCCACAGGTCCCCGAGCTCCCCGGCCAGCGCCGGCGTCGCGCCGGCCTCGAGGGCGTCGTAGACCTCGTAGGCCTCTTCGAGCAGGTGCTTGCGAAGCGAGACGTGGGTCTGCTCGCGGTCCCAGGGGCAACCGTCCGGCTCGCGCAGCCGCGACGAGATCCAGGGCATCGCCCACGGGCCGGCCGCGGCGAGCTCCGGCGCGACGGGTGCGAGGTAGAACGGGCTCGTCAACATCGTGACGTCGAGACCGGCGATGGTGACGCCGTCGTCAGCTCCGAACCGTCCGACGGGATGCTCGGCCGGGTAGAGACGTGTCAGGACCGCGACGGGATCCGTACCGCGCGGCCCGTTGCGGCCGGGCACCGCCGCCGCCTCCGGGACCGCCGGCGTGGCGTGCAGCATGGCGAGCGGGACGATCAGGAGAGGCCGCGACGGTTCGATCGGGACGGCGACGAGCGACTCCGCCGCCACGACCTGGAGGCCGTCCGCGGGATCGAGTCCGAAGCGGAGTCGCGCCTCGGCAACGAGTGCGTCGAGCAACCGGCCCTCCCGCTAGCTGGTCGTTCCGGCTGTGATCCCTGCGTCGCGGGTGATGACCGCGGCCGACTTCTTTGCGTCATACCACTTGGAGAACGCTGTCGACGTCAGCTCGTCGAGCTGCTTGCCCTCCGGCGTTCGCGTCTCCTCGGCGACCACCTTGAAGAGGTAGGTGCCGTCGCTCGGGACCTCGACGACGTCGGTCGTCTTGCCGATCTGGGCGCCGAAGATCGCGTCGGTCAGCTTGTCCGCGAGCTGGCCCTTCGCGACCCAGCCCATATCTCCGCCCGAGCCTGCGGTCGGGCCGACGGAGTTGTCGCGGGCGAGGATGCCGAAGTCGGTGCCGCTGTCGGCTTCGCCCTTGAGCTTCGCGAAGTGGTCGGCCTCGGTGGGGTGGTACATGACCTGGATGACGTGCCAGCCGAAGGACGACTTGACGGGCTCGAGGATCTGTCCGTCCTTCAGTCCGGGGGCGAGGATCGCGGCCTTGAACGCGTCATCGACCGTGCTCTTGCTGTCGAAGAACGGAAGCTTGCCGCCGCTGCCGGTCGGGCCGAGCGCCTGTCCCTCGTCGCTCTCCTTGCGGGCGATGGCGTCGAAGAGATTCGGGCTCTGCTTCAACCGCGTCCAGGTGGCGATGGCCGCCTGGTGGGCCGCCTCCCACGCGGGATCGTCGGCCGGGAGCGTGGACGCTCCCGAGGAATCGTCCTTCGGGGAGTAGAGGATGTGCCGGACCTTGACGGCGTCGGGACCGAGGTTCGGGGCCGGCTCGCTGGCATAGATCTCCGACACCCGGCGCTGCGGCGCGGGCCCCGTGACGTCGCCGACGATCTTGCTCTGGAGCTTGTCGTGGAGGACGTCGGCGGTGAGGACGGCCTTGTAGGTGTCGAGCTTCACGCCGTCGTTGACGATCTTCGCCTGGTACGCGGTGTCCACGGATTCGGCCGTGATCTCCGTGACCCGGCCGATCCGGTAGGTCCCGTCCACGCCCTCGACGACGGCCGTCGGCGTGTTGACCGGGGCCGCGAAGAGCGCCTTCAGGAAGTCGGGATCGGAGCTCGTGCCGTCGGCCTGGATCCAGCCGAGGTCACCCGCCTGGGCGGCGGTCGCGGAGTCAGTCGAGACCGTCTTCGCGACGTCCTCCCATGACTTGCCGCTCTGGAGGTCCTTGAGCGCGGCGTCCGCCTTGGCCTTCGCGTCTGCCTTCTGGGTCGCCGTCGGCGCGACGTTCGCGAGATCCACGGTCGGCTTCACTTCGATCTGCCAGGCGTGGCGTGCCTCGGGCGTCGTCGCCTCCTTCGTCAGCCTCGCGTCGACCTCGTCGGCCGCGACCGTGATGCCTTCCTGGCCCGCCAGCTTCGCCTGGAGCTTCGAGTCGATGAGCCGCTCGAGCGAGACGGACGCGATCTGGTTGCGCTGATCGCTGTTCGACTGCTGCTGGGTCTGGCCCTGCGCCTCGGTCATGCGGCCGGCGAGGACGGCGGTCGAGATGCGGCGATCCGCCTCATCGAGGCGCCAGGTGTCGACCTGGACGCGAGCACGAAGCTCATCCTTCGAGATCGACTGTCCGTCGACGCTGCCGACCGATGCGAGGTGATCGTTGTAGTAGTTGAGCCCGGCGGCGATCGCGAGGATCAGCAGCGCGACGACGACGATCAGCCCGAACCCGATGTTCAGGTAGAGGTTGCGTCGGTCCTGCGTTTCCCACGCGGGTCGGTGGTCGCGCTTGACGACGGGCTTGGCACGGAATGTCATGGTGGCGGTCGGTTCCTGTCACATGGCCGGCTGGTCGCCGGGGATGGAGGGCCGCGGTATGGTACACCGACCCTCTGGAGAGTCGTGCCCGTGGCCCTATCGTGGATCTCCCGCCCGGGTCAATGACGGCAGGATGAGCGCGTCCGTGACGCGTGTTGCGGAACCTCCATCTGCGACATCGAAGGAGGCCCGCCGAAATCGGTCGACCCGTTCGAGGTCGAACTCTCCCGCCCGCAGGTAGGCGGCGAGTGGCTCGGTCTCCTCGAAGATCGGGCCGGGCACCCCCGTCCGGTAGTCGAAGTAGAAACCGCGCTCCTTCTCGTAGGCCGCGTAGTCCGGCGCGAAGAAGACCATCGGCCGGCCGAGCAGCGAGAACTCGTAGATCGCGCTCGAGTAGTCGGTCACGAGGACGTCGCTCACGAGCATCAGCTCGTTGATGTCGGGGTAGTCAGAGACGTCGATCGCGAAGTCTGCGAGATCCGGGCCGATGGGCGTCTGCGACCGGACGAACGGATGGAGCCGAACGAGCAGGACGTGGTCCTCTCCGAGCACCGCCTTGAGCGCCCGCAGGTCGAGGTCGTCGGTCGCGTGAGCATCCGTGATCGTGTCGCCACGGAAGGTCGGGGCGTAGAGGATCACCCGGCGGCCGGCCGGCAACGGATACCGTGCGCGGACGGCGGCGACGCCCCGCGCGATCCTCTCGTCGCCGAAGAAGACATCCGTTCGCGGGATCCCCAGGCGCGAAGTGAAGCGCTCGAGTGGCTGGCCGAACGCCTCTGCGTAGAACGGCGCCGAGGCTTCCGACGCGACGAGGCAAACGTCGTAGTTCGAGTGCAGCCGGACCCGCTCGGTGAGCGTCGAATCGGCCCCGAACGACTTGTCGTGGAGGCTGTAGCCGACCTTCTTGAACGCGCCACAGGCATGCCATGTCTGGATGAACGTGGTCCCGTCGCGCGGCCGGATGACGTACATCGGGAAGAAGTAGTCGTCGACGATGAAGACGCGTGCCGTGGCAAGGTGATAGCCGGCCTCGATCGCCTGGCCCAGCGCGGCGATGCGCCCTCGAACGCCACGGCTCGGCCGGCGCGCCAGAACGACCACGTGGACCTCGGGATGGCGCGCCGCGAGGTCGTCCCTGATGGACACGAGGTTGCCGCCGATCCGTGCCGCATGGGCCGTCGCGAGGACCACCCGCGAGCGGAGCGGAAGAAGGCTGGCCAGGGCGAAGGAGATGCGGACGGCCGCGATCCGGACGGTGAGGATGATGCCCTTCATGGCGCGAGGATCAGCTGGTCGATGACCCGGTCCGACGAATGCGGGTCGTGGTACGCGAAGTGCTCGGCGGCGAAGCCCTCGACCTTCTCGAACTCGTAGTCGTCGCGGCGGATGGCATCGACGAGCTCCGGGAACGTCCGCACGATCCGTCCCGGCACGAACGCGTCGAACGGGACGTAGAAATCGCGGCTGCCCACGTAGTCGTCGAGGTCGTAGGCGTAGAAGAGCATCGGTCGGCCCAGGGTCGAGAACTCGAAGACGATCGACGAGTAGTCGGTGATGAGCAGGTCCACGGCGAACAGCAGGTCGTTGACGTCGATCGCGGCCCGCGAGCCGTCGAGCAGCCGGTCGCGCAGCGCCTCGGGGATCGCGAGCGGCTGGCGGATGACCGGGTGCATCTTGATGATGACCATCGCGTCCTTCTCGACCGCGACCTCGTGGAGCGCGGCGTAGTCCAGCCGGTCGAAGTCGAACGTGGCGCTCTTGGGGCCGGGCCCCCGGAACGTCGGTGCGTAGAGGATCGTGAACCGGCCCTCGCACTGCGGGAAGGCCGTCCGAGCCGCTGCGAGGCCGGCGGCCTTCGCCCGCTCGTCGAAGAAGCGGTCCATCCGCGGGATGCCGGTCGGGAT
>JBJMNA010000175.1:0-4732 GCA_045804485.1 Chloroflexota bacterium | reverse complement strand
GCCGCCGAAGACGGCGCGCCAGCTCGACAGGTTCAGCCAGTTCGGGCTCGTCGCCGGCCGTCTCGCGCTTGACGACGCGGGGCTGACGCCGGGCGCGGATGGTGCCGCCGACCCCACGAGGATCGGCATCTATCTCGGCACCGAGCTCGGAGGCATCGCGTACGCCGAGGAACAGCACGAACGCTATCTGGAGCGCGGCATCCGGCAGGTGGCGCCCAACCTCGCGCTCGCCGTCTTCGGCGGCGCAGCGCCCGCGAACCTCGGCATCGCGCTCGATGTCCGCGGTCCGATCCTGTCCACCGCAAACTCGTGCGCCTCGGGTGCGGTCGCGCTGGGCGAGGCGATGGGCGACCTGCGCGACGGACGGGTCGACGCAGCGATCGCGGGCGGCTGCGAGATCCCGTTGAGCCCGCTCGCGTTCGGCGCATTCGACATCATCCGGGCCCTGTCGTCGGGCTCGAACGACGACGCCGCGCATGCCGAGCGGCCATTCGACCGCGGCCGCGACGGCTTCGTCATGGGCGAGGGTGCGGCGCTGCTCGTGCTCGAGGCCGCCGACGTCGCCGAGGCGCGAGGTGCGACGCCGTACGCGGAGCTGCTCGGCTATGGCGCGACCTCGGACGCGCATCACATGGTGCAGCCGCGGGCCGACGGGACCGAGGCGGCGCGAGCCGCGACGATCGCGCTGAACGACGCCGGCGTCGAGGCGGACGAGATCGACTACGTCAACGCCCATGCGTCGTCCACACCGATCGGAGACGTCGCCGAGGCCCGGGCGATCGCGCTGGCCCTCGGTCCCCGCGCGGCGACCGTACCCGTGAGCGGGACGAAGGCTCTCTACGGACATCCGCTCGGCGCGTCGGGCGCCATCGAGGCCGCCATCTGCGCGCTCGCGATCCGCGACGGATGGGCGCCCGCGTCGGTCAACCTCGTCGACCCGGAGCCCGACGCGGCGGAGCTGCTCCCCGGGCTGTTGCGCGAGGGTCGCGACGGCTCCTACCGGCGCGTTCTGTCGACGTCGTTCGGGTTCGGTGGCCTCAACGCCGCGTTGGTCTTCGGCTCCGTCGACAGCTGACGGAGAGAGCCTCGCCCGCGAGACGCGGGCAGACCTAGCGCCGGGCCACGTCACCGAAGCGCGCTGGTGCCGCGATCGGACCACCGGCCGGCGCCGTCTCGGGTGCCGCCGACGGACGAAGACCGACACGGTCCAGCCCGGCTCGCCGGATCCAGACGAATGCCGCAACGCCGACGATCGTCGCGACGACGCCACCGATCGCCAGCGAGACCGCGACGCCGAACGCCGACGCGAGCCCGCCCATCAGGGGTCCACCGATCGGCGTCGAGCCCGCGAAGATGGTCGTGTAGACGCTCATGACGCGGCCGCGGAGGCCGTCCGGCACGGCAAGCTGCATCGTCGTATTGGCGGTCGCGGCCATCAGGATGGCTCCGAAGCCGACCGCGACCATGAGTGCCAGCGAGATCACGTAGGTGCTCGATGCGCCAAGCGCCATCTCGCCGAGTCCGAGGACGATGGCGCCCCAGGCGATCCGGCGGACGCGCGTGCCGCGGCCGAACGCGAGCCACAGCGCGGCCAGCAGCGAGCCGACGCCCGACGCCGCCATCAGGAAGCCATAGCCCGTGGCTCCGCTGTCGAGGACTGTCTCGGCGTACGGCGGCATGATCACGCTGAAGTTCATGCCGACGGTCGAGACAAGACCGACGACGAGGATCCCGAGCAACACGACCGGCGTCACCCGGACGTAGTGCAGGCCCTCGCGGAGCTGCGTCATGACGCCGTGGAGAGACTCCGGCGGTGCGATGCGGGCAGCCGGATGGAGCTCACTGTCGCGCATCGCGGCGAGGGCGATGATCACCGCGAGGAAGCTGATCGCGTCGATGACGAAGGCCGCCGTCACGCCGACGGCGCCGATCACGAGACCGGCGACCGCGGGACCGACGATGCGAGCGCCATTGAACATCGCGGAATTGAGCGCGACGGCGTTGCCGATGTCCTCGCGACCGACCATCTCGACGGAGAACGCCTGGCGGACAGGCATGTCGACCGAGTTGACCGTCCCGATGACGAGCGCCAGGACGATCAGGAACGGGATCGACGCGAGCCCCGAGAACGCGACGACCGCGAGCGTGATCGACAGCGCCATCTTGATCGCCTGCGTGACCTGGAGCGTCTGGCGCTTCGGCAGGTTGTCGGCGAGGACGCCGGCGAACAGACCGAAGATGAGCACGGGCACGAATTGCGCTGCCGCGACGACGCCGAGCCACAGCGGATCGTGCGTCAGCTCGAGGACGAGCCACGCCTGCGCCACCTGCTGCATCCAGGTCCCGACGAGCGAGATCGCCTGGCCGCCGAAGAACAGCCGGTAGTTGCGGTGGCGGAAGGCGCTCATCCCGCGCCGCATCGACGTCATGCCGCGACCTGCCGGCCGACGATCACGTCGTCGTCGGCCTGCTGAGGACCGCGTGATGCGGAGACGGCGGCGCCCAGCAGACTCGCGACGAACCCGACGCCGAACGCGATGTGGAGGGCCGAGATGAAGGGCGCCATGTCGAGGTCCGCGGCGCCGACTTGGGAGCCGGAGAAGATCGACAGGAGCACGGTCGGATCCACCGCGCTCGCCACGAGACCGATCGACAGCGCGATGCTGATGACGAAGCCGGTCTGCGTGAGCATCATCCGCGTCCCCGCGCCCATCCCGCGCTGCGCGGGCGGCACGACGCCCATGACCGCGCTCGTGTTGGGCGAGATGAACAGTCCGGACCCGGCACCGATGATGAGCTGCCAGATCGCGAGCTGCCAGTAGGGCGTGTCGACCTGGATCGTCGTCAGCCCGAGCAGGCCGACCGCCGTGACGAGCATCCCGAGTGTCGCGAGGAACCGCGACCCGATCCGGTCTGCGAGCGCTCCGCTGATCGGCGACAGCACCAGCAGCCCGATCGCGAGCGGCGCGAGCATCAGGCCGGCCGTCACCGGGTCGTAGCCGCGCGCACCCTGGAGGTAGAAGACCAGCAGGAACAGCACGCCGTTGCGCGCGATGCCGTTCAGCAGCCCGGTGAGGTTGCCGAGCGCGAAGAGGCGGTTCCGGAAGAGGCCGAGATCGAGGAGCGGCGCCGGATGGCGCGACTCGACCCACAGGAACGCCGGTGCCGCGATGACGAACGCGCCGAAGCCGGCGATGACCCATGGCGTCGTCCAGCCATAGATCCCGCCGAAGGCGAGTGCCGAGACAAGGCCGCTGAGGCCGACGAGGTAGAGGACGCTGCCGGCGACGTCGAAGCCGGCGCGCTCGGTATGGCGACCCTGCTCGACGAGGAGGGTCGCGGCGGCTAACGTCCCGATGATCCCGATCGGCAGGTTGAACCAGAAGACGGTCGGCCAGCCATAGCTCGTCAGCCATCCACCGAGGATCGGACCCAGGATCAGGCCGGCACCGACGACCATCGCGTTGATCCCGAGCGCCCGTCCGAGCTCGCGTCGCGGGAAGGCGTCCGTGACGAGCGCCGCCGAGTTCGCCATGAGGAACGCGCCGCCGACCCCTTGCGCAAGCCGCGCGACGATGAGCAGGAAGGCCGACGGGGCGAGAGCGCAGGCAGCGGACGCCAGGGTGAAGAGCGCGAAGCCGGCGGTGTACGAGCGAGCCCGGCCCACCTGGTCGGCGATACGGCCCGCGTTGAGCACGAGGACCGTCGCGGCAAGCGTGTAGCCGACGACGATCCACATGAGCGTGAACAGGTCGGTGTGGAGGTCGCGCAGGATGTCCGGCAGCGCGATCACGAGTGTTCCGGATGTCAGTGCGGCAAGGAGCGCACCGACGCTCGTGACGGCAAGGACGATCCAGCGGTAGCGGTCGGAGGTCTCCCCGGCGGTCGGATGGGACATGGACCCATCATACCACAACGTTAACGTTGACGTGAAGGTGAGACTACGGCCGGTGGGACCGCGGCGTCAGCGGGTGGGCAGGCCTCCAGGCACGGTCCCCGACGGGACGCCACCCGACACCTGGCCGCTCTCGACGAAGTCGAATGCGCCGGTCCGGCCCCAGACGAACGCTCCGAGCCCGATGACGAGCGTCAGCACCCCGCCGATCGCGATGGCGACCGCGACGCCGAACACCGATGCCACCGCCCCCATGGCGAGGCCTCCGATCGGCACGGACGCAGAGAAGACCGTCGTGTAGACGCTCATGACGCGGCCGCGCAGGTGGTCGGGCACCGCCAGCTGGATCGTCGTGTTGCCGGTCGCGGCCATCAGGATCGACCCGAAGCCGATGAGCACCATCAGCCCGAGCGCCGCCGGATAGACGCGCGTCGCGGCGAGCGCGACCGATGCCGCGCCGAGCAGAAGCGCCCCCGTCGCAAGCCGGACGGGGCGCGGCCGGCCGCCGAACACGAGCCGCATCGCAGCCAGCAGCGAGCCGATCCCGGATGCGGCCATGAGGAACCCGTAGCCCGCGGCTCCGGCGCCAAGGTCGTCAGCCGCGAACGCGGGGATCAGGACGTTGAAGTTCATGCCCACAGTCGCGACGCTCCCGACGACGACGACCGCCAGCAGGACGACCGGCGTGCCGCGGACATACCGAAGCCCCTCGGCGAGGTTCCGGACCACCGCGCGGGCGGTCTCCGGACGGGCGATCCGATGACCGACATGAAGCTCGCTCTCATCCATCATCCGGAGACCGATGATCACGGCGACGAAGCTGAGCGCGTTGATGGC
>JBJMNA010000174.1:0-4999 GCA_045804485.1 Chloroflexota bacterium | reverse complement strand
GAAGTGAGCAAGGGCGAGAAGATCGCCAAGTTCAAGCCGCCATCACAGGGACTCGTGTCCGCGAGCGTCGATGCGTTCACTGGTCTGCGGCCCGGGCCGTTCACCCACCGGACCGTCAACGAATACTTCCTGCCGGGGACGGTGCCGAGCCAGAAGGAGACCGTCCGGCTCGCCGCCTCGATCGACGCGGCAACGGGCCTGCTCTGGCGCGACGGCTGTGCGGGGCCGCGGGTCACCAGGGGTTTCTTCAACCTGTCGGAGGTCGAGTCCAACTTCCCGAACTGGCAGAGGGCGAACGCCAACTGGGGCGCCCGCGCAGCCCATGGCTCAGGCGTGGGCGGTGGGCCCAAGGGCACGAGGACCGCGTACTTCTACAACGGCGCGTTCACTCCGTTCGGTCGGTCGTGGGGCGCCCCGTTCGCGCCCACCCGGCTGTGCCCGATCTACGTCCCACCGACGATCTGCGGGCCAGAGGGGCCACCATCGCCGGACGCCACGCCGCCGCCGGACAACTGCATCCCGCCGCCGAACGAGCAACCGGGGCCGACGCAGAAGCCCGGGCCGACGCAGCAGCCGAACCCGACCCCGAAGCCGAAGCCGACGCCGAAGCACTGACCTCGGTCAGAACTCGACGATCGTCGCGCCGTCCCCGCCCTCGCCGCGCTGCCCCGGCCTGATCGACTTCACGAGCGGGTGCGCCGCTGCAGCGCTCCGGACCGCGTCGCGAACGGCACCCGTCCCCATGCCGTGGATGACGATCGCCTTGTCGAGCCCGGCGAGACCGGCGTCATCGAGATAGCGCGCCAGGGCTTCGAGCGCATCGTCCACGCGAGCGCCGCGCAGGTCGAGCGATGAGGCGACGGAGCGGGCTCGCTCGAGCCGGATATCGGCGACGTTCGTCGTCGGCCCGGCCCGCTCTTCCTTGTCGGAGGGCTCGAGGTCGGCGGCATCGACCATGACCCGGATGCCGCCCGCCTCAAGGGTGATCCGCTTGCCGCCGCGCTCGATCGCGGCGATGCGCCCTTCCCAGCCGCCCGAACGGCTCCGCGCGCGCTCGCCGAGCTGCCACGTCCGCTCGACGACAGGCTCCGGTGTCGGGGTGGCCGGCTCGGCGTCCGGGAGGCGCCCGAGCGTCGCTTCCGCGCGCGCGACGGCGTCGTCCAGCACGGGCGCCGTCACCGTCTCGCGCTCGAGTGACTCTCGGGTGGACCGAACCTCGCTCCGGAGGTCGTCGACGATGCGTTCCGCTTCGGCGCGCGCCGCACGGACCGCGTCATCTCGTTCCCGTCTGGCGCGGCGCCGCTCTTCCTGGGCGGCGTGCAGCGCCTCGGTCGCGCGAAGCTCCGCCGCGCGCGCCCGGTCGAGCGCCTCGCTCGTCGCGCCCTCCGATGCCTTGAGCGACGCCAGGGTCGCCTCGAACGACTGCTGGGATTCCGAGAGACGCGACCGCGCGTCGGAGACGATCTCCTCGGACAACCCGAGCCGTTCCGCGATCGCGAACGCCTGGCTGCCACCGGGCAGCCCGATCGTCAGGCGATAGGTCGGCGACAGCGTCTCGAGGTCGAACTCGACAGCGGCGTTGCGCGCCTGCGGGGTGGTGTGCGCGTACGCCTTGAGCTCGGCGTAGTGCGTCGTTGCGGCGACGAGCGCGCCTGCCCGGATGAAGTGGTCGAGAAGGGCCTGCGCGAGCGCCGAGCCCTCGGTCGGATCCGTCCCGGCGCCGAGCTCGTCGAGCAGCACGAGCGTGCCGGGCGCGACGGCGTCGACGATCCGGATGATCGAGCGGAGGTGACCAGAGAACGTCGAGAGCGACTGGGCGATCGACTGCTCGTCGCCGATGTCGGCAAAGACGTCCGGCCAGATCGGCAACCGGCTCCCTGCTTCGGCGGGGATGTGGAGACCCGCCTGGTGCATGAGGCTGAGCAATCCGAGCGTGCGCAGGGTCACCGTCTTGCCGCCGGTGTTGGGTCCCGTCACGACGAGCGCGGTGAAGCCGTCCCCGAGACGGATGTCGATCGGGACGACGCGCCCGGTGAGTCCGGGATGGCGTGCCGACAGCAGGATCGCCTCGTAGCGGTCCGCGGTCTCGGCTCGACCCGCCGACATCTCGCCCGCGAGGGCGGCCTTCGCCATCCAGAAGTCGAACCGCGCGACCGCGTCCAGCGTCTCGCGGAGGGCGGCGGCATTGGCGGCGACCAGCGCCGAGAGCTCATCGAGGATCCGTGCGATCTCCTCGGCCTCCGCGACCTGCGCCTCGCGCCACGCGTTCCCGAGCTCGACAGCGACGAGCGGTTCGATGAACAGCGTCTGACCGCTTCCCGACGCGTCATGGACGATGCCCTTGACGCGTGACCGGGCCTCGGCCTTGACGGGGACCACGTAGCGGCCGTTCCGGAGCGTGATGATCGGCTCCTGGAGCGCGTTGCCGAGCTCGGCGCCGACCAGCGCGTCAAGACGTCGCCGGAGCCGGTCGTAGGCGACACGAACCGCGGCGCGGAGGCCGCCCAGCCGCGGGGAGGCTGTGTCCAGCATCTCCCCGACCGGATCGAACGTCCGGGCGAGCGTCGAGCGGACCGCCGGCAGGCCGTGGAGCTCGCGTGCGAGGTCGCGCAGGAGCGGTCGCCTCTCATCGGCGAGCAGCGTTGCGAGACGGGCCGTCGCGTCGAGAGTGGTGGCGATCTCGAGGAATTGCGCGGGATCGAGTCGTCCGCCGCGCGCCGCCCGTTCGACGGCCGGTCCGATGTCGTGGGCGGCCCCGATACCGACGCCCGGCCGGTCCTCGACGAGCGCGCGTGCCTGGTCCGTCTCGTCGAGGCCGCGGGCGACGATGGCGGGGTCCGACGACGGCTCGAGCGCATCCGCGAGTCGGCGCGACGGCGGGAACGAGGTGGCCGCTGCGAGCCGTGCTCGGATCGCCGGGAACTCGAGGAGCGTCGCGGATCGCTGGTCCATCGCGGGTCGCGCTGCTAGCGAGGTCCGGACACGGACGGGTGGCCGCGCTCAGCGAACCGCCACGGCTCGCTGGCCCACGGCTCGCCCGCGTACGCGACGCCGATACGCTCGCTGGCGACGACGTCCGCCGGCGGCTCATCCGCGGACGCGGGTTCGAGCCGCAGAGGCGACGCGGGATCGCACAGGTCCAGTCCCGTCCAGCCGGTGTCGAGGCCGAATGCCGCCGCCACGAGACCGGGTCCCGCGGCCAGCCGTTGGGTCGGCAGGTGCTCGACGCGTCGCGCGGCGGCGGCTGCTTGCTCGGGGGTCAGACGGCGCCGCCGGGTCGTCGCCCGGACGATCCGGTCGAGCCGCATCGACTCGACGCCCTCGAGTGGCGCGACGGCGCGGATCAGGAGCGCGGCAGCCGTGCCCGGCGGCTCGGTCACCACGTTGAGGCAGTCGTACATCCCGTAGACAAGGTACACGTAGGCGCGGCCGGCAGGCCCGAACATGACGCGGCTGCGGCCGGTCTCCCCGAATCGCGCATGCGAGGCGCGGTCGTCCGGGCCGAGATACGCCTCGACCTCGACGATCCGGCCGACGCGCCGGCCGGTCGCGTCGTCGCGGACCAGCCGGGCACCGATGAGCGCTGGGCCGGCGGCGAGCGTCGGGCCGTCGAGGACCGCCCGGTCGAAGACGCTCAGCGGAACGGGTAGTTGGCTTCGATGTTGTCCGGGACGAACAGGCCGGTCAGCAGGAAGAAGGCCGGGATCAGGGTATTGCGGAAGACGTCGGTGATCTTCGCGCTGTCAAGACCGTTCCAGATGTCACGCAGGAACGGGAGCTCCTGTGGGTCGACCGGGATTCCGGGGATCCGGAAGAATGAGTCCAGGATGATGATGAAGGCGCCGAGGATGATGGCGGCCTCGAGGAGTCCGAGAAGCCCACCGATGATCTCGTCCGCCCAGCGCGCCTTCTCGAACAATGGCTGCGGCTTGTAGAAGCTCTGGGTGACGAGCGCGAACGCGATCGACGAGGCGACGAAGATCGTCGCGAATCCGATCATGTAGCTGTACTCACGCGAGAACTGGGTCCAGTTGTCGCCGAGGAAATTCGAGAGCGGTTCCGCGAGAAGGGCGGCGAGGAACCACGAGAACAGGATCGATCCGATGCCGATGAGCCTGCGGATGGTCCCCTGTGCGAACCCGAGCACGAAGAAGGCCATGAAGAAGAGGACGATCAGAAAGTCGACGGTCCCGACCCCGTTCAGGAACGCACCCACATCCACGGGCAGCCACCTCTAGCGGCCCGCGGCGACGCCGAGAGCGGCGCAAGGTTAGCAGCGGCGATCCGCGCCTCGCAAGAAGGCCGAAGGGCCTATCGGACCGCGGACGCCGGGTGGTCCCGGGAGGTCTGGTGGGGTCGCGCGGTGCGCGAGGGCACCGGCGTCAGGACCGGATACGGGCCCCGAGGTCGGCGGCAAGACCCGTCTTCACGGCCTCCACCACGGCGTCGAGCTCCGCCTCCGTCAGCGTCCGGTCCTCGTCGCGGAGCGCCAGCCGGTACGCGAGGCTCTTCTCCCCCTCGCCGAGTGGCTTGCCCCGGTAGACGTCGAACAGCGTGAGGTCCCGCAGGAGCGGCCCCGCGTGGCTCCGGATGGTGGAGGCCACCTCGGCGGCGCCGCGATCCTCCGGCACGATGACAGCGAGATCGCGCTCGACGGTGGGCTGGCGCGACGGCGCCGCGACGCGGTACGGCTCGGGTTGACCGCCTGCGAGGCCCGCGATCGCGAACTCGCCGACGACGACCCGGGCGGCCCGAAGATCGAGACTCTCCGCGAGGTCGGGGTGGATCTCGCCGAGGCGCCCGACGACGCCGTTCCCCGCGACCCGTGCCGCACGGCCCGGGTGGAGATTCGGGTCGTCCGTGATCGCGGAATAGGCGGGAGTCGGCGCGCCGAGCCTCCGGCACAGCAGCTCGATAAGGCCCTTGGCGTCGTCGATGTCGAAGGGCCGCGCGTGCCGGTCGGGCGCGGGCGGGACGGACGAGCCGGTGAGCGCGATCG
>JBJMNA010000173.1:0-4059 GCA_045804485.1 Chloroflexota bacterium | reverse complement strand
TGAACAGCGCGACGCCGCGGTGGAGGCCCGCCGCGACGGAGGCCACCCATGCATCGAGCGCGAGACAGACCTCGGCGTGCTGGCCGTCCGCGAGGACGACAGCCTCCCCCGCGAGCCGGTCGACGAGGGCATCGGTCGAGGGCTCCGCCTCCACGTCCACGAAGCCACCGCCGTCCGCTGACCCGACGAACACCTCGCGCACGCGGCCCCCTCGAGCGATGACGCGATGCGTCGGGAGGGCGTCGAGCACCTCGTTGGCCAGGATGAAACCGTCGATCGGCGCATCCGCTTCGCTCCGGTCGAGCGTCGCGGCGAACCCGGCCGCCTCGAGTCTCGCCGCGAGCGCGTCGAGGCGAGCGGGTTCGACCTCGACCGGCTGGTACCGGATCCCGGCGGCGAGATCCGGGCGCTCGGCGCGGAGCCCCTCGAGGATCGCCACCCCGAGCGCACCCGTGCCCGCCCCGAATTCGCGGAGAACGAACGGCGCAGGGCGACCGAGTCGGTCCCAGGCATCGGCGATGGCGCGAGCGATCGCGGCACCGAAGATCGGGTGGGATTCGGGCGCCGTGAGGAAATCGCCCTCCCTGCCGGGCCGCGCGTCCCGCGATCGGTAGTAGCCGCCGTCGGCGTCATAGAGCGCGAGCTCCATGAACCGCGCGAACGTGATCGGTCCAACCCTCCCGATCTCGGCGTGGATGCGGGCGGCCAGCGCCTCGTCCTGCCCGACGGCGTCCAGGTCAGCCGCAGGATCGCGCCGCAGGCCCGGCGTCAGCTCCACGATGGACCTGCCCGTCCGCGCAGCGCGAGCCGCAGCCCGGGTCCGACGAGGGTATGGCCGCCGAGGACGATCGGGATGGGAGCGTCCGCGGCCGAAGCCGTGAGCGCGCGCAGCCAGGGATCGGCGATGCGCTCTGCGAGGAGGAGATCGGACGCGTAGCGATCCTCCGCCGGCGGCCACCCGGCCTCGTCGCGCCCGAACCGTGCTGCCATCAGGACCCGCGTGTCGATGACCGCCGCGTCGGCGAACCGCGCGAGCGTGCGCCCGAACGCGTCAGGTCCGTCGCGCTCGATCGAGTCGGCCACGACCGACGCCGGCGGACGCTGACCGGCGAGACCCGTCCGGAGCCCGCGCTCCTCGACGAAGACCCGCGTGCGCGACGCCGTTGTCCGCTCCAGCCAGCCGATGGTCGCGGCGGACGTCCGGCCCGCGACCAGGAGCTCCGCAGCCGCGTCCCCCGTGACCGCTTGGACCCCGGCGAGAGCCGCGTGGACGCGCGTCAGATCGACCGGTGCTTGGTTCGCCGCGCGGACGCCTCCCAGCAGGACGAGATCGAGCGGCCCATCGACGTCAACTGCCAGCCGCCACCGCCGGCGGAGGTCCGCGACACGGTAGCCGGCGACTTCGGCAAGCCAGCGCGGCAGCGCGTTGTCGGACGGCAGGTCGGGCACATCCGCCAGCGTCGGCCAGGCACCAGCAACGGCCACGACGTCCGCCGAGTAGACGTTATTGGCGAGCGCCACCCTCGCGTCCGATCCGGCCGCGGCGACGAGATCCGCCCGGTCGCGCGACGTCGCGAGGGGGATCGCGCCCGAGCCGAGGACGACCAGACCGACCGGGCGGTCGGCACGGACCAGCGCCCGGAGCCGCTCGCCGAACGACGTCGCGTCCGGCGGCCCGGACACGATCGCAGCGTCGGCCGCGCCCGCCGCGCGAAACCCGTCCAGATGCCGGAGCGCGATCGCGGCCCGCTCGTCCGCCAACCATGCCGACAGGACGCCGGCGCGCGGCCCGGCCTTCGGGTGCAAGATTCGGACGGTCACCGGGCGCATGGCCCGGAGTCTAGCCGCCGCTCGCGAGGTCACCGACGTGCCAAGGGGCCGCCGCGTTCGTGCCTATATCGGACTTGGGGCGAACGTCGGCGACGCCGCGTCCACGCTCGCAGATGCCGTCGGCGCGCTTGCCGGCCTGCCGGGCGGTCGCGTCCGGGCCGTCTCGCGGCTCTACGTCACGGCGCCGGTCGGCGTCACCGACCAGCCCGATTTCCACAACGCCGTCGTCGCACTCGACGTTCCTGCCGGACCGGACGCTGCGATCGGCGCCCTCGACCTCCTCGCGAAGCTCAAAGACCTGGAGCGTGAGTTCCGCCGTCAGCCGCGGCGACGGTGGGGCCCGCGTGAGCTCGACCTCGACATCCTCGTCTTCGGGCGCGCGCGGCTGAAGATCGAGCGCAGCGAGGAGGCGCGATCGATCGACGCGGAGACGGATCCAGCCAAGGCCTCGCGGCTGCTCGAGGTGCCGCATGCCTCTGCCGCGGCCCGCCTGTTCGTCCTCGCACCGCTCGCGGAGCTCGCGCCAGGTCTCGTGCCGCCTGGTTGGGGAACGACCGTCGAGTCGGCGCGTCGCCGGGCCGCCGCGACCGAACCGCCGGACGCCGTCCAGCCCATCGCGACATGGGACACGACCGCCGGCGCCTGGCGCCGGTTTCAGCCGAGATAACGGACCGGAACGTCAGTCTCCACGGCACGGCCGTCCGGCCCACGCTCCACGCGGTACGCGCGCGCCGTCGGCCGTGACGTGACGACCTCGACGAGATCCGGCCCGTCGAACACGAGCGCTGCGCCGTCGTCGGCGGCATACCCGGCCGGCAGTGCCCCGTCCTCGACGAGCTGGTGGTACCGCGGACGCCTCGTCTCCTCGCCGTCATAGTGCGGTGAGTGGCTCCCCGGGACGAACCCGAGGCCCGCCGACAGCGGCGCAAGGGATCTGCCGAAGGAATCCGTCGTGCCGGTCTCGAACCAGCACAGTGATCCCGCGGACAGCCCGGTCATGACGACACCCGCTTCCCAAGCCCGACGCAGCGCGCGGTCCACTCCGTGGACTCGCCAGACCGCGAGCATGTTCTCGGTGTTGCCGCCGCCGACGTAGACCACGTCCTGGTCCAGCAGGAACGCCTCGATGTCCCTCTCGTCGCGGACGAAGAGTGGCAGGTGTGTCGCCTCGGACTTGCGGGCGAAGGCGGCGTAGAAGTTCGCGATGTACATCGGTGAATCGCCGCTGGCTGTCGCCAGGAAGCAGACACGAGGCCGGTCGCGCCCACGTCTGACCCGCGCGAGCGCGATGACGTGGTCGTCGAGGAGAGGGTTGTCGGGTTCCATCGAAAAGCCGCCGCCGCCCATCGCGACCACCGTCCGGTTCACCGCGAGGCGACCCGGAAGCCGATGTGCTTGTCGCCGTAGGTCGGCGGATCCTCGTAGTGCCGATACGCGGAGCGCGCCACGAACTCGTTGCTTCCCCACCAGCCGCCCTTTTCGACCTTCTTGGCGCCCGAGGTCGGACCCGTCGGATCCTTGCCCGGACTCGTCCTGTAATAGGCGGCGTCGAGCCAGTCGGAGACCCACTCCATGGCGTTGCCCGACATGTCGAGCGCCCCGACCCAGCTCGCGCCGTCCGGATACGATCCGACGGGCTTCGGGCCGATGCTGTTGAGGACGTTCGCCTTGTCGCGGTCGAACGTGTCGCCATACGGATAGACGGACGACCTCGGCCCCCGCGCGGCGTACTCCCACTCGGCCTCGGTGGGAAGACGACCGCCGCGCCACCGCGCATACGCCTCGGCCTCGTACCAGGTGATGCACATGCGAGGCTGCCTCGGGACGTCGCCGTTGCAGTGCAACGGGAGCCGAGCAGCCTTCTTGGTGGCGAGCCACGCCCACCCTGCCTCGGACCACAGCGCCTGGTTGGCATAGCCACCGGCATCGACGAATGCGGCGAAGTCGGCGTTCGAGACCTCGGTCTTGTCGATCCAGTAACCCTTGGTGAGGGTGACCTCGTGGGCCGGGATCTCGCTCGGGAACTCGCTCGCGACCCACGCCGGAGGGCTCTGCTTCTCAAGGGCAGCGATGGCCTTCGCGTCGGTGCCCATCGTGAACTTCCCGGCCGGGACCCAGACCTGCGCGACGCCGGATGGGTCGACGCGCTCCTCACCAGGAGCGGAGCCGTCGGATGGCACGGGTGTCGAAGCCACGGACGGGACGGCTGTCGCAGTCGCCGAGCGGTCC
>JBJMNA010000172.1:0-7285 GCA_045804485.1 Chloroflexota bacterium | reverse complement strand
CCATCGACCCGCCCATGAACCCGAAATCCATGACGCACAAAGCGGCCCGCATGCCACCGAGGGCGCCTGTGCCCCAGACGGCAGCGTCCCGCATCCCGGTCGCCGTCTGCGCCGCGGCGAGGCGGTCCGGGTACGTCTTCTGATCCACGAACCCGAGACGGTCGACCGATTGCAGCCCGGCGTCCCGCTCCGCCCACGACCCGCCGTCGAGCAAGACGTCGAGTCGAGCATGCGCCGACATCCGGAAGTGGTGTCCGCAGGTCGGGCAGACGCGGTGCGCCTTGTCGAGCTGCTTGTTGAACAGCATCGTTTCGCACGACGGGCACTGGGTCCAGAGATCGGCTGGGTAGACATCGCGGCGAGCACGGAACGACGGGAGCTTGATCGGCATCAGACCGGCCTCGTCCGGGCCACCGCGCGCGCGGCGCGGGCCATCGGGCCGCCGGACGGACGGTTGAGTCGCCACGCGACGTAGACGGCCCCCGCGACCGAAAGCGCGGCCGACGTCAGCGCGCCGCCGATGATCAGCGGGCGGCCGAACGGGAACCGGAGGTCGCCGGTGTCGGCGGGCTCCGAGTCGCCGGTGTCCCCGACGGCGCGCGGAAGCGGCACGACGACCGCCGCCTCGCCCCGGGCCGCCGCGCTCCGCATCCCGGACGCGACGTCCGCCAGGCGGCCGGCGAGCGTCTCCTCGAACCGGAACGAGGGATGGAGTCGCGGCAGGTCCCGGGCCAGGCGCTCGGCCGTCGTCCGGATCGTGTCGGACGGGAAGGCGGTCGTTGGTGCGGCGTCGGCTCCGCGGGCGTGCGCGGCAAGGAGCGTCTCGAGATATCGGTCGGTGACGAGCGCGTCGATGTCGCTCGTGTCCCGCCCGGCGAACGGGCCGGTCACCGCGTGCGGTCGTCGAGGTCGCGCGCGACGCTCTTGAGAGCGCGGTGGATGAGGACGCGGACCGCGCCTTCGGACCGGCCGAGGACGCCGGCGATCTCCGCCGTGGACATCTCGTCGACGAATCGCAGCACGATCGCGCGTCGCCGGTCATCGGGCAGGCGGGCGACCGCACGCCATGCGGCAGCCGCGTCGTCGTTCCGGACAGCCTCGGTTTCGACGTCCACGGGCGCCGGGACGGTCACGGCCGCCTCGAGGACGGTCTCGGGATGGCGCTGGACACGCCGCCGACGTTCGGCGACGGCGTTCCTCGCGATCTGGAAGAGCCAGACCCGGAAGGTGGACGCGCCCTCGCCGTCGGCAGGGCGGGCTCGCTCCTCGAACCTCGCGAGGTTGGTCAAGGCAGCGAGGAAGGTCCGCTCGGTGACGTCCTCCGCCTCGTGGTGATCGTGCATCTCGTAGAACGCGTAGTTGTACACCTGGGCGAGATACTTCCGATACAGGGCCTCGAACCGGGCCGGGTCCGCCTGGGCCGCCTCGACGAGCGCGCGGTCGCGATCGAGGTGGACGAGGCGCGGACCTCCCTCCTCCGGACGGTCCACCTTCCAGAATGCCGGTCGGGGCACGGCGTTACACCGCCTCCGCGACCGCACCCGCGGCGCCTGCCACGCGTACGTGCGTGATCTCGCCCACGACGACCGATCGATCGCCGATAAGTAGGGCGCCGCTACGAGGATCGACGCCCGTCGCACGCACGGTCTCGGCACGGTCCGAGCGCTCCAGACGCACGAGGCGACCGGTCGTGACCTGCCGCGTCGCCCATGCGTCCCCGTCGAAGCGGCCCGCGCGGAGCGCGGTCGTGCGGTCTTCGAGGCAGCCGATGAAACCGTCGAGCAGCGCCGCGTCATCGACCGACGCGCCGGCGACGGCCCGGAGCGACGTCATCGTCTCCGCGAGGTCCGGCGGGAATGCCGCCGCGTCCCAGTCCGTGTTGATCCCGAGTCCGATCACGGCACGCGGATCGTCCGATCCGAGACCATCGCTCTCGCCGAGGACGCCCGCGAGCTTGCGGATCCCGCCCGGAGCGTCGACGACGAGATCATTCGGCCACTTGAGCCGGACGGTGCCGGCGGGCACGTGGGCCACGCTCTCGGCGGCCTCAGCCATGGCGACCGAGGCGATCGCCGCGAGCCGCCAGACGGAGTCCGGTGCCAGCCATGTCGGCCGGAACCCGAGCGACAGAAGGAGCGCCGCGCCGCGTGGCGCGACCCATCTGCGACCGTCGCGGCCGCGACCTGCCGACTGTTCACCGGCGACGGCGAGGCAGACCTCCGGCGTCCCGCCGGCCAGCCACCCGCGGACGACGTCGTTGGTCGAACCGACGACGTCGAACCGTTCGGTCCGTGCGAGGAACGTCATCCGGCCGCAGCCGCGGCGCCGGCGTCGACGGCCTCCGGCCGCTCGAGCTCGAACGCGTCGTGCAGCGCGCGCAGCGCGGTCTCGAGGTCGGCTTCCGCGATCATGCAGGTGATCCGGACCTCGGACGTCGAGATCATCTCGATGTTGACGGACGCGTCGGCGAGCGTCCCGAACATCCGCGCCGCATAGCCCGGGGCGTTGTGCAGCCCGGCACCCACGATCGAGACCTTGGCGACCGACGCATCGGTCGTCAGCTCGCGCGCCTCGAGCTCGCGGACGAGCGGCTCGAGCGTCTTCTTGGCCGCCGCCAACTCGACCCGCGGGACGGTGAACGACAGGTCGGTCTCGCCGCCATGGCCCACGTTCTGGACGATCATGTCGACGTTGATGCCCGCTTCGGCGAGCGGATCGAAGATCGACCGCGCGACGCCCGGCCGGTCAGGAACGGCGACGACGGTCACCTTGGCCACGTTCCGGTCGTGGGCGAGTCCGCGGACCTTGTTGCGCTGCTCCACGAACGGATCCTCCTTGATGAGCGTGCCCGGCGCGTCCTCGAACGAGCTCAGGACCTCGATGACGACGCCGTTGACCCAGCCGAGCTCGACGGCGCGGACCTGCATCACCTGCGCGCCCTGGTGGGCGAGCTCGAGCATCTCCTCGTAGCCGATGACGGGGAGTTGGCGGGCGCGGGCAACGAGCCGCGGGTCCGCCGTGTAGATGCCCTTGACGTCGGTGAAGATCTGACAGCGCCCCGCGCCGAGGCTTGCCGCGAGCGCGACCGCCGTCGTGTCGCTGCCACCGCGGCCCAGCGTCGTGATCTCGTCGTCGGCTGCGGCGCTGGCGCTCTGGCCCTGGAAACCCGCGACGATCACGACCTTGCCGGCCGCGATCTCGGCGTGGACGCGACGCGGCTCGATGCCGGCGATGCGCGCCCGGCCGTAGCGGCCGTCGGTGGTGATGCCCGCCTGCGGCCCCGTCAGGCTGATGGCCGCGACGCCGAGGTCGTGGAGCGCCATCGACAGAAGCGTCGCGCTCTGGTGCTCGCCGGTGGCGAGCAGGACGTCGAGCTCTCGCGGGTCGGGATCGTCGGTGATGGCGGCGGCGAGTCCGAGAAGCTCATCCGTCGTGTCGCCCATGGCCGAGACGACGACGACGAGATCGTTCCCCGCCGCACGCTCGCGCGCGATCCTGCGCGCCACTCGCTTGATGCGGTCGGCGTCGGCGACGGACGAGCCGCCGTACTTCTGGACGACGAGGGGAACGCGCTGCTGAGACATCGGACGGGCATTCTACCGTGCGGGTCCGGGCGGTCCGGCGGGCCATCGGGCGCCGAAGTCTGCGACGATGTCGCCTCACGACCGCTCGACGCCGGAGACGATCCGATGTGTTTCGATCTTGACAGCCGTCCGCCGATCACGCCGATCGCCGGTGGCGCCCTCGACGGAAGCTCGCTCGTCCTGACCGCGGAGGATGGCAACCGATTCCTCGCGTACCGGGCGCGCGCGACCGACCCGAGCGGTGCCGGGATCGTCATCCTCCCCGACGTTCGCGGCCTCCATCCCTACTACGAGGAGCTCGCGCTGCGGTTCGCGGAGGCCGGGATCGACGCGGTCGCGTTCGACTACTTCGGCCGGTCGGCCGGCATCGACACCGCGCGGGACGACGCCTTCGAATACCAGCCGCACGTCCAGCAAACGACGTGGGAGGGCATCAGCGCCGATGTCCGGGCGACCGCGGCCGAGGTGCGCGGCGAGGGCGATCGTGTTCGCTCGCTGTTCACGATCGGGTTCTGCATGGGCGGTCGAGCGGCGTTCGTGACGCCGACGCTCGGGCTCGGCCTCTCGGGAGCCATCGGCTTCTACGGGTCACCGACCACGCCGCGCGCGAACGTCCCGCCGATCCCCGCCGAGATCGCGGGGCAGATGGAGTGCCCTGTGCTCGGGCTGTTCGGCGGTGCCGACACGGGCATCCCGCCGGCCGACATCGCGACCTTCGAGGCCGCACTGACCGACGTCGGCGTCGATCACCGGCTCGTCACCTATGACGGCGCGCCGCATAGCTTCTTCGACCGCAAGTGGGAGCAATTCGGTGAGGCCAGCGGGGCGGCCTGGGACGAGGTCCTGGGCTTCATCGGCCAGCGGACGGCGTAGCGCGGGCCGGAGTCAGGATCGGCTCAGGACCCGCCCGCCCGTGTTCCGGGGCTCCACGACCCGCACCGTGCCGGGCAGATCGGAATCCGCCGCAGCGGCGATGAACGCCGCCTCGATGCGGGTGATCCCAGCCATCGAATCGGTGAACGCGAGGATGGTCGACCCGGCGCCCGAGAGAAATGCGCCGATGGCTCCGGCTTCGCGAGCCGTCTCGACCATGCGCGGCAGCTGCGGGTAGGCGGCCGCGCGGTAGCGCTCGTGCAGATGGTCGACGGTCAGCCGCGAGAGCAGCTCGTACCGTCCGATGGCGAGGCCGGCGACGCCGATCGCAACCGCGCTCAGGTTCGCGACGGCGTCCTTGAGCGGGACGGTCGCCGGAAGGGCCGCGCGCATCTGGTCGGTCGAGAGGCGCACCTCGGGGACGAAGAGGACTGCGCGCAGGTCGCGTGGCGCATCGAACCGGATGGCGTCGACGCCGTCGGTGCCGTCTGCGGCTGCCGACACGACGAACCCACCAAGCAGCGCCGCGGCCGCGTTGTCGGGATGACCCTCGATCGCGCAGGCGAGCCCGAGCATCTCGGACATCGACAGCGCCTCGCCGACGAGAGAGTTCCCGGCGAGGACCCCGCCGACGGTCGCCGCGGCCGACGACCCGAGGCCGCGCGCGAGCGGGATGTCGTTGTGCATCGCGATCCGCCAGCCGATCTCCTCGGGCAGGTCGCCGCGGGCGGCCCGGAGAGCGGCCTCGAGACCTTGCACGAACCGGTTGTCGTGGTCCTCGGAGAGCTCGTTGCGCCCTTCGCCTTCGACCGTCAGCTCGACCTCGCCGCGGCCCCAGACGCGAACCTCGACCTCGATCTTGTTCGTCATCGCGAGCGCGACGCCAAGGCAGTCGTACCCCGCCCCGAGGTTGGCCGAGGAGGCCGGCACCTCGACGGTGACCCGCGTCCCGTCGAGCTCAGCGATCCAGCTGGCAGCCATCGTCGCCTACCAGCCGAGCGCGACTGCGACCGAACCGACGGTCGGTTCGGCTTCGAGGAACGGCGGGACCTGTCGCTCGGCGGTCGTCGGGTCCTTGAGGCCGTGCCCGGTCAGCACGCAGACGACCGTCGCGTCGTGCGCGAGCTCGCCGGCCGCCGACGCCTTCGTGATGCCGGCCACGCTGGCTGCCGACGCCGGCTCGCAGAAGATGCCCTCGTACCGCGCAAGTGCGCGGTAGGCGACGAGGATCTCATCGTCCGTGACTGCCGTGATCCGACCCCCCGACGCGTCGCGCGCCTCCACCGCCTTGGTCCACGAGGCTGGGTCCCCGATCCGGATGGCGGTCGCGATCGTGTCGGGGTGCTCGACCCGATGACCCACGACGAGCGGCGCCGCTCCCGCCGCCTGGAAGCCGAGCATCCGCGGGCGCGTCGAGACGATCCCTGCAGAGGTGTAGTCGCAGAAGCCGGCCCAGTACGCGCTGATGTTGCCGGCATTGCCGACCGGGATGGCGAGCACGTCCGGCGCGCGACCGAGGTCGTCGCAGATTTCGAAGGCAGCCGTCTTCTGGCCCTCCAGGCGGAACGGGTTGATCGAGTTGACCACCGTGACGGGATGGTCGTCCTGTTCAGCGAGCGCCCGAACGATCCCGAGCGCCTGGTCGAAGTTACCGTCGATGGCGACCACCCGGGCACCCGCGATGAGCGCCTGGAGCAGCTTGCCGATCGCGATCTGGCCCTTGGGGAGGATGACGATGACGTCAAGGCCCGCCGCCGCCCCGTACGCCGCCGCCGACGCCGACGTATTGCCGGTCGACGCGCAGACGATCGCTTTCGCGCCGTCCTCGGCCGCCTTGGCGACGGCCACGACCATGCCGCGATCCTTGAACGACCCTGTCGGGTTCTGCCCCTCGACTTTGAGGTAGAGGTTCTCGAGGCCGAGCGCCGAGCCAAGGCGCCTGGCGTGGACGAGTGGGGTGAACCCCTCGCCGAGCGTCAGCGCTGGCGTCGCATCCGTGACCGGCAGGAACCGGCGGTAGCGCTCGACCAGCCGTGGGCGTGCGGTCGTCGTCGACTGGTCAGTCATCGATCGGGTACCGGATACCGGATACGGTCGCGAGGACATCTCGCCTCGGGCGGGAGACACGGTTCTCTGCCGCGCCGCCGGCGGGACGTCGCGGTCCCCATGTCGAGCCGGCCTCACGCGCGATGGCCACCAGATCACCGAGGACCGCCGACGACGTCGCGGCTCCGCCGGCGCCTGGGCCATCGAAGCCGATCCGACCGACCGGCGTCGCGTCGATCTCGATCCTGTTCCTGACCCCAGAGGTCTGGCCGAGAGCAGAGTCCAGGCGAAGGGCCGTCGGCACGACCGCCGCGGCGATGTCGCCCTCGTCGTCCTGTGTGGCCGTGGCCACCAGACGGATGATCCGACCCGCCCGCCGGGCGTCGGCCTGGTCGGCGCGGGTCACGCCGGTGATCCCGGGGCGCGCCGGTCCGTCCGGGCCCTCGGGGCACCTCGTGATCGCCGAAGGGTCCAGCCACTGGTCGAACGCGAGCCGGGCGAGGATCACGAGCTTGTTCGCGGCATCGTGGCCTTCGACGTCGCCGGACGGGTCAGCCTCGGCGTAGCCCAGCCGTTGCGCGTCGGCGAGTGCAGACTCGTAGTCGAGCGGCGCGGTCTCGTCGGTCATCGCGGTCAGGATGAAGTTGGTCGTGCCATTGAGGATGCCGCGCACGCGCTCGACCCGGTTGCCGGCTAGGTCCGACGCAAGCGGACCGAGGACCGGGATGCCGCCGCCGACAGCGGCCTCGAACCGCAGGGTGGCGCCCGTCCGCCGGGCGATG